>NZ_JASATI010000050.1:0-36157 GCF_038440225.1 Hydrogenophaga sp. OTU3427
CCGAACGGGCGGCCTGACGGCCTTCGCGGATCGCCCAGACGACCAGCGACTGGCCACGGCGCATGTCGCCGGCGGCAAAGACCTTGGCCACGTTGGTGGCGTAGCCGTTGTCGAACTCGGTGTGGGCCTTGGCGTTGCCGCGACCGTCCTTCTCGACGCCGAAGGCGTCCAGCACGGTGGCCACGGGGTTGACGAAGCCCATGGCCAGCAGCACCAGGTCGGCCTTGTACTCTTTTTCGGTGCCGGCGATCTCGACCAGCTTGCCATCCTTGAACTCGACCTGCACGGTGGTCAGGCCGGTGACCTTGCCGCCCTTGCCGGTCAGGGCCTTGGTGGAGATGGCGAATTCGCGGGTGCAACCCTCCTCGTGGCTGGAGCTGGTGCGCAGCTTCAGCGGCCAGTAGGGCCAGACCAGGGGCTTGTTCTCTTCCTCGGGCGGCTGCGGCATGACCTCGAACTGGGTCACGCTGGCGGCGCCGTGGCGGTTGCTGGTGCCCACGCAGTCGGAACCGGTGTCGCCACCGCCGATGACGATGACGTGCTTGCCGGTGGCCATGATCTGGCCCTTGAGCTTGTCGCCGGCGTTGACCTTGTTCTGCATGGGCAGGAATTCCATGGCGAAATGCACACCATCGAGTTCGCGGCCAGGCACCGGCAGGTCGCGGCTCTGCTCTGAGCCCCCGGTCAGCAGCACGGCGTCGAAGTCCTTCTTGAGCTGCTCGGCGCTGACGGTTTCCTTGGCCCAGTTGGTGACCTTGCTGCCCTCGGGCAGTGCCCCCACCAGCACGCCGGTGCGGAAGACCACGCCTTCGGCCTCCATCTGCTTGACGCGGCGGTCGATGTGCGACTTCTCCATCTTGAAGTCGGGGATGCCGTAGCGCAACAGGCCACCGACACGGTCGTTCTTCTCGAACACCGTCACGTCGTGGCCGGCGCGGGCCAGCTGTTGCGCGGCGGCCAGGCCGGCGGGGCCGGAGCCGACCACGGCGACCTTTTTGCCGGTCTTGATCTTGGCCGGCTGCGGCAACACCCAGCCCTCGGCCCAGGCGCGGTCGATGATGGCGTGTTCGATGGACTTGATACCCACCGCGTCATCGTTGACGTTGAGCGTGCAGGCTGCCTCGCAAGGTGCGGGGCAAATGCGGCCGGTGAACTCGGGGAAGTTGTTGGTGCTGTGCAGCACCGTGGTCGCATCCTTCCAGTCGCCCCGGTAGACCAGGTCGTTGAAGTCCGGAATGATGTTGTTGACCGGGCAGCCGTTGTTGCAGAAGGGCGTGCCGCAGTCCATGCAGCGCGCGCCCTGCACCTTGGCCTGGCCGTCGTCGAGGCCGATCACGAATTCCTTGTGGTGCTTCAGGCGCTCGGGCACGGGCTTGTAGCCCTCCTCGACGCGCTCGTACTCCATGAAGCCGGTGACTTTTCCCATGATGTGTGCTTCCTCGTGCTGTGCTTATTTGGCGGCCACGGCAGGCTTCTTGCCTGCGGCTTTGGTGGTCGCGGCGGCGGCTTCCTGCTGGGCGTTGATCTCGCCCAGCGCGCGCTTGTACTCGTTGGGGAACACCTTGACGAACTTGGCGCGGGCGGTTTCCCAGTTGTCCAGCAGGTCGCGGGCGCGCTTGCTGCCGGTCCAGCGGTTGTGATCGGCCAGCAGTTTCTTGAGCTGGACCTCGTCGCTTTCACCCTTGTGCCAGACGGCCTTGGGCACACTGGCTTCCTGCTCGGCTGCCGGCAGCACCTTCTCCAGGCTCACCATGGCGGTGTTGCAGCGCTTGGCGAACTGGCCGTCCTCGTCGAGCACGTAGGCGATGCCGCCGCTCATGCCGGCCGCGAAGTTGCGGCCGGTCTGGCCCAGCACCACCACGGTGCCGCCGGTCATGTACTCGCACCCGTGGTCGCCCGTGCCTTCCACCACCGCGGTGGCGCCGGACAGGCGCACCGCGAAGCGCTCGCCGCCGACACCGGCGAAGAAGGCCTCACCGCTGGTCGCGCCGTACATCACGGTGTTGCCCACGATGATGTTCTTGCTGGCCTCGCCACGGAAGTCGATGCTGGGACGCACCACCACGCGGCCGCCCGACAGGCCCTTGCCGGTGTAGTCGTTGGCGTCGCCGATGAGGTACATGGTGATGCCCTTGGCCAGGAAAGCGCCGAAGGACTGGCCACCCGTGCCCTCGAGCTGGATGCGCAGGGTGTCGTCGGGCAGGCCTTCGGGGCGCACGCGGGTCAGCTCGCCCGAGAGCATGGCGCCCACGGTGCGGTTGACGTTGCGCGCGACCTCGATGAACTGCACCTTGTCACCCTTGTCGATGGCGGCGCGGGACTTGTCGATCAGACGCACGTCCAGCGCCTTGTCCAGGCAGTGGTCCTGCGTGGCCACGTGCAGGCGCGGCACATCGGCCGGCACCTGGGGCTGCGCGAACAGGCGCGAGAAGTCCAGGCCGCGTGCTTTCCAGTGGGCGATGCCCTTGCGGGTGTCGAGGAATTCGGCGCGGCCGACCAGGTCGTCGAACTTGCGCACGCCGAGTTGGGCCATGATCTGGCGCACTTCCTCGGCGATGAAGAAGAAGTAGTTGACCACGTGTTCGGGCTTGCCCGTGAACTTGGCGCGCAGCACCGGATCCTGCGTGGCCACGCCCACCGGGCAGGTGTTGAGGTGGCACTTGCGCATCATGATGCAGCCTTCCACCACCAGCGGCGCGGTGGCGAAGCCGAACTCGTCGGCGCCCAGCAGCGCGCCGATGACCACGTCGCGGCCGGTCTTCATCTGGCCGTCGGCCTGCACGCGGATGCGGCCGCGCAGGCGGTTGAGCACCAGGGTCTGCTGGGTTTCGGCCAGGCCGATTTCCCAGGGCGAACCGGCGTGCTTGATGGACGACCAGGGGGAGGCGCCGGTGCCACCGTCGTGACCCGCGATCACCACGTGGTCGGCCTTGGCCTTGGCCACGCCGGCGGCGATGGTGCCCACGCCCACTTCGGACACCAGCTTGACGCTGATGTCGGCACGCGGGTTGACGTTCTTCAGGTCGTGGATCAGCTGCGCCAGGTCCTCGATCGAGTAGATGTCGTGGTGGGGCGGCGGGCTGATGAGGCCCACGCCCGGCACCGAGTAGCGCAGGAAGCCGATGTACTCGGACACCTTGCCGCCCGGCAGCTGGCCACCTTCGCCCGGCTTGGCGCCCTGGGCCATCTTGATCTGGATCTGGTCGGCGCTGGCCAGGTACTCGGCGGTGACGCCGAAACGGCCCGACGCCACCTGCTTGATCTTGGAGCGCAGGCTGTCGCCATCCTGCAGCACCACGTCGGCCTCGACCTTGTCGGCACCGATGACCGACTTCAGGGTCTCCCCCTGCTTGATCGGGATGCCCTTGAGTTCGTTGCGGTAACGCGCCGGGTCCTCGCCGCCTTCACCGGTGTTGCTCTTGCCGCCGATGCGGTTCATGGCCACGGCCAGGGTGGCGTGTGCCTCGGTGGAGATGGAGCCCAGCGACATGGCGCCGGTGGCGAAACGCTTGACGATTTCCTTGGCCGGCTCCACCTCGTCGATGGAAATGGCCTTGGCGGGGTCGAACTTGAACTCGAACAGGCCACGCAGCGTCAGGTGGCGGCGGGTCTGGTCGTTGATGATCTGGGCGTACTCCTTGTACGTGTTCCAGTTGTTGGCGCGCGTGCTGTGCTGCAGCTTGGCGATGGCGTCGGGCGTCCACATGTGCTCTTCGCCACGGGCGCGCCAGGCATATTCACCGCCGGCGTCCAGCATGGTGGCCAGCACGGGGTCGTCGCCAAAGGCGGCCTTGTGCGTGCGGATGGCTTCTTCGGCGATCTCGAACACGCCGATGCCCTCGACGCGGCTCGCTGTGCCGCTGAAGTACTTGTCGATCACGTTGCTGTTGAGGCCGATGCACTCGAACAGCTGCGCGCCGCAGTAGGACATGTAGGTGCTCACGCCCATCTTGGACATGATCTTGGACAGGCCCTTGCCGATCGCCTTGACGTAGTTGTAGATCGCCTTCTCGGCCGAGAGGTCGGCGCCCAGGTCCTTGTGCAGGGCCGTCAGCGTCTCCATCGCGAGGTAGGGGTGCACGGCTTCGGCGCCGTAGCCGGCCAGCACGGCGAAGTGGTGCACTTCGCGGGCCGAACCGGTTTCCACCACCAGGCCGGCGGTGGTGCGCAGGCCTTCACGCACCAGGTGCTGGTGGATGGCCGACAGCGCCAGCAGCGCCGGGATGGCCACCTGGGTGGCGCCGACCGCGCGGTCGCTGATGATCAGGATGTTGCTGCCGCTCTTGATCGCATCCACCGCTTCGGCGCACAGCGAGGCCAGCTTGGCTTCCACGCCTTCGTGGCCCCAGGCCAGCGGGTAGGTGATGTCCAGCGTGTGGCTGCGGAACTTGCCCTGGGTGGTCTGCTCGATCGCGCGCAGCTTGGCCATGTCGGTGAAGTCCAGCACCGGCTGGCTCACCTCCAGGCGCAGCGGCGGGTTCACCTGGTTGATGTCCAGCAGGTTGGGCTTGGGGCCGATGAAGGACACCAGGGACATCACGATGGCTTCGCGGATCGGGTCGATCGGCGGGTTGGTCACCTGGGCGAACAGCTGCTTGAAGTAGCTGTAGAGCACCTTGTTCTTGCCCGAGAGCACGGCCAGTGGGCTGTCGTTGCCCATGGAGCCGATGGCCTCTTCACCGGCCTGGGCCATGGGCGCGAGCAGGAACTTGATGTCTTCCTGTGAGTAGCCAAACGCCTGCTGGCGGTCCAGCAGGGTGGGCGACACCGGTTCGATGCTGGCCACGGAGGACTCGTCCATGGTGACCTTGCCGACGCTGTCGGCCTCACCCGCCACCGGCTGCTCGACGTCGTCGAGGCGGATGCGCAGGTTCTCGATCCACTGCTTGTAGGGCTTGCTGTTGGCGAGGTTGGCCTTGAGCTCCTCGTCGTTGATCATGCGGCCCTGCTCCAGGTCGATCAGGAACATCTTGCCGGGCTGCAGGCGCCACTTGCTGACGATCTTGTTCTCGGGGATGGGCAGCACGCCCGACTCCGAGCCCATGATGACGAAGTCGTCGTCGGTGATGCAGTAGCGCGAGGGCCGCAGGCCGTTGCGGTCCAGCGTGGCGCCGATCTGGCGGCCGTCGGTGAACACGATGGAAGCCGGGCCGTCCCAGGGCTCCAGCATGGCGGCGTGGTACTCATAGAAGGCCTTGCGGCGCTCGTCCATGGTGGTGTGCTGTTCCCAGGGCTCGGGAATCATCATCATCACGGCCTGGCTGATGGGGTAGCCGGCCATGGTCAACAGCTCGAGGCAGTTGTCGAAGGTGGCGGTGTCGGACTGGCCGGCGAAGCTGATCGGGTAGAGCTTCTGCAGGTCGGCGCCCAGCACCGGCGACGACATCACGCCTTCGCGGGCACGCATCCAGTTGTAGTTGCCCTTGACCGTGTTGATCTCGCCGTTGTGGGCGACGTAGCGGTAGGGGTGGGCCAGCGGCCACTCGGGGAAGGTGTTGGTCGAGAAGCGCTGGTGCACCAGGCCCAGGGCCGAAACGCAGCGCGGGTCCTGCAGGTCGAGGAAATACTCGCCCACCTGGTTGGCCAGCAGCAGACCCTTGTAAACCACGGTGCGGCTGCTCATGCTGGGCACGTAATACTCTTTGCTGTGCGTCAGCTTGAGGTTCTGGATCGCGGCGCTGGCGGTCTTGCGGATCACGTACAGCTTGCGCTCCAGCGCGTCCTGCACGATCACGTCGTTGCCGCGGCCGATGAAGAGCTGGCGCATGATGGGCTCTTTTTCGCGCACCGTCGGCGACATCGGCATGTCGCGGTTGACCGGCACGTCGCGCCAGCCCAGCAGCACCTGGCCCTCGGCCTTGATGGCGCGCTCCAGCTCCTGCTCGCAGGCCAGGCGCGAGGCGTGTTCCTTGGGCAGGAAGACCAGACCGACACCGTATTCACCGGGCGGCGGCAGCGCCACGCCCTGCTTGGCCATCTCTTCGCGGTAGAGCGCGTCCGGCAGCTGGATCAGGATGCCGGCGCCGTCGCCCATCAGGGCATCGGCACCCACGGCGCCGCGGTGGTCCAGGTTTTCCAGGATCTTGAGCGCCTGGCTGACGATCTCATGGCTCTTGGCGCCCTTGATGTGCGCCACGAAACCGACGCCACAGGCATCGTGTTCGTTGGAGCTGGAATACAAACCGTGTTCTTGCAGATGGGTGATCTCGGCAGCCGTGGTCATGGCGCACTCCTGTGAATTTCGCGGGATATGGAGGATAGTGCACTGCAACAACAATGCCAAGTCTTTTATTTGGGGTCAGATACCATTTAATTCAGCACAGTGGAGTTATTGAATTTAATTGGGGACATATTTAATTCTTAACTATTCTTCACACAAATCAAGCACTTAGCGCTCAGGCAGCGCTGGCATCGGTTTTCCGGGGCCGTCCGGGCCGGCGCTGTACCGTTCGTCGGCCGCCGCCCGCCTGCAGGTCTGCCGCGAACGCCGCTCCGCCCAGCGGCCAGCCACCCTGGGCAAAACGCGTGAAAGCGTGCACCAGGGCGGCGTCCAGCCCGACACGCACCATTTCGGCGTAGGCGGCTTCGCGCGCGAAAGGCGTGTTGCCCATGGCCCAGTAGGCCGCTGGCGGCGTGACCACGCGGTCCACCCGTTGGCCGACGTAGTGCCTGTGGCTGCTCCAGGGCCAGTCGCCCGGCTGGGCACACAGGCCCGCGCGCACCGGGTGGGTGTCCATCCACACCATGCAGGGCAGCAGGTAGGCGCTCGCCTCCAGCGGCGCCGAGCGGTAGCGCCCTTCCCACAAGGTGCCGCTGCGCCCGTGGCGGTCGTTGAAGTAGCGCACGTAACTGCGCCCCAGGGCCTGCATGGTCTGGGTCAGGCCGCTGGCGTCGGACGGCAGCAGCAGCAGGTGGACGTGGTTGTCCAGCAGGACATAGGCCAGCACCGCCACCTTCAGGCGGGTGGCGTGCTCCAGCAGCAGCGTCAGGTAGCGCTCGCGGTCGGCGGCATCACCAAAAATGGGCTGGCGGTTGTTGCCACGCTGCAGCACATGCTGCGGGCAGCCGGCAATGGCCAGTCGGGGCAGGCGGGCCATGGCGCCGGTCTCAGCCCGCCAGGGCCTGGGTGTCCTGCTTCCGGGCGTCGGCCATGCCGGCCATGGCGTCGGCCGTGGCCTGCAGGTGGGCCGTCAACAAGGCCGTGGCGCGGGGCACGTCGCGCGCCAGCACGGCATCGGTGATCTCGCGGTGCTCGTCCACGACGTTGCGCACGCGGGCGGCGGCGTCCTTGTGGTGCAGCAGCCGGGTCTTGCGGTAGCGCTCGCTGTGGTCGACCAGCTGGTTGTGCAGGCGCACCAGCCACTCCGAGCCGCTGCCGGCGATCAGTGCCTGGTGGAAGGCCCGATGGCGTTCCTCCCACACACGCGCGGATTCGAGGTCGTCCTGCTGGTCGGGCAAGGGCGTGCGCGCCAGCAGGTGGTCGGCCGCCACGATGCGCGCCTCCCAGTCGGCGTCGCCGCTGTGCATGGCCTGCGCCAGGGCCGCCGTGTCCAGGCAGATGCGCGCCCGGGTCAGGTCCTGCAACTCGGCCAGGGACACCGGAGCCACCTCGAAACCCCGCTGGCTTTCGCTGCGCACCAGGCCTTCGCTGGAAAGGCGCAGCAAGGCCTCGCGCAGGGGACTCAGGCCCAT
Source organism: Hydrogenophaga sp. OTU3427 (assembly GCF_038440225.1). NCBI lineage: Bacteria > Pseudomonadati > Pseudomonadota > Betaproteobacteria > Burkholderiales > Comamonadaceae > Hydrogenophaga > Hydrogenophaga sp. OTU3427. The sequence goes on from NZ_JASATI010000050.1 coordinate 7,693, forward strand.
GCCGTAACGCTGCTGCAGCACGTTCATGCGCAGCTTTTCGCCCGGCTCCAGCACCCCCGCCAGCACGTCGTCGCGCAGGCGCTTGTAGGCCCGTTCGGACAGGCTCTTTTCGCCTTGGGCGGTGTCGGCGGACAGATCGGGTGAGGTGGCCATGGACACGGATTGGATCATGGATGCGGCCATCGGACAGGCATGCGCCACCGTGATGTGTCGAAATTTATTTTATAAATTTCTATATTTTTTATGTTGACAAAGATTTTTTATATTTTTATCCTCGACTCCGCAGAAACATCCCACCCAGCCGCCCCACCCTTCCAGGAGCCCCCCATGCCCGTGACCCCGTTCTCCCGCCGCCTTGCCCTGCTGGCCGGCGCCACCCTGCTGACCTCCCTGGCCACCGGCCCCGCCCAGGCCCAGGCGCCCTACCCCTACAAACCCATCACCATCGTGGTGGCCTACCCGGCCGGGGGCGACACCGACGTGCTGGCCCGCGTGCTAGGCGAGAAGCTCAGCGCCCGGCTCGGGCAGCCGGTGGTGGTGGACAACCGCACCGGCGCCGCCGGCACCATCGGCACGGCCTCGGTGGCCAAGGCCAACCCGGACGGCTACACCTTGCTGATGGCGCCCAACACCGTGGCCATCACGCCGCACGTGCTCAAGAACGTGCCCACCGCGCAGATCGACCCGGCCCATGACCTGACCCCCATCGTCCAGGTGGCCAGCCAGGCCTTGTTCGTGGTCGCCACCACCGCCTCGGGCGCCACCAACATGAAGGAGCTGGTCGGCGCCGTGAAGGCCGGCAAGATCCCGTCTTACGCCAGCCCCGGCAACGGGTCGCCCATGCACATCCTGGGCGAGCTGTTCGACCGCTCGGCCGGCGTGAAGATCGCGCAGATTCCCTACCGCGGCAGCGTGCCGGCCGTGGCCGACATGGTGGGCGGCCACGTGCAGATGATGTACACCACGCTGGGACCGGTGGCGCAGCACCTGAACACCGGCAAGCTGGCCGCGCTCGCGGTGGCGTCCCCGCAGCGCTCGCCCTTCCTGCCCAACGTGCCGACCCTGAGCGAACAGGGCTTCAAGAACGCGGACGTGGGCGCCTGGCAGGCGCTGATGGGCCCCAAGGGCATGCCGACCGAGATCGTGAAATTGCTCAACCAGCACGCCAATGAGATCATCAAGATGCCCGACGTGCAGGAGCGCATGAAGGGCCTGGCCATCGTGCCGGTGGGGGGTGACGCCGCGCAGATGGCCAAGCTCGCCGCCGACGACTACAACCGTTACGCCAAACTGGTGAAGGACTTCGGCATCACCGCCGATTGATCGACCATGAACACACCCATCGCATTCGTGACCGGCGCGGCCCAGGGCATCGGCCTGGCCACCGCGGCGCGCCTGGCGCGTGACGGCTTCAAGGTCGTGGCCATGGACCACAACGCCGAGCGCCTGCAGGCATCGGTGGCCGAGTTGCTGGCCCAGGGCCTGCGGGTCGAGGCCGCCGTGGTGGACATCTGCCAGCGCGCCGACGTGGTCAAGGCGCTCGACGCCCAGCCCCGGGTGGACGCCATGGTCTGCGCCGCCGGCATCTACAACGACGCCCGGCTGCTGGACCTGACCGAGGACGCCTTCCGCCAGATGCTGGAGGTCAACGTCATCGGCACCTTCCTGCCGGCACAGGAAGCGGCGCGCCGCATGCAAGCCGGCGGTCGCATCGTCACCGTGTCCTCCCGCGGCGCGCTGGGCGGCACGCGCTTCGCGCACTACGTGGCCTCCAAGGCGGCGGTGATCGGGCTCACGCGGGCCATGGCCATGGAGTTGCGCGACCGCCAGATCGCGGTCAACTCGGTGGCACCGGGCTTCACCGACACGCCCATGACCCGCTCGGCCCCGGCCGAGATGTTCAGCGCCTGGGAAAACCTGGAACCCGGCGGCAAGGCCGCCACGCCCGACGTGATCGCCAACGCCATCGCCTTCCTGGCGGCCCCGGGCACGCAGTTCATCACCGGCCAGACCTTGTTCGTCGACGGCGGCAAGTCGCTCGGCGGCCTGGGCATCTGAAGGCGCGCCCGTGACCACGCTGATCACCGGCGCCGGCGTCATCGGCTGCCACACCGCCCGCCTGCTGGCGGCGCGCGGCGAGGCCTCGGTGCTGCTGGACTGGCACCCCGCGCACGAGGCGATCGCCACCATCGTCCAGCACCCGCTGGTCAGCGTGGAGCGGGGCGACGTGAGCGACCTGGATGCGCTCGACGCGCTGGTGCGCCGGCACGGCATCACCCGCATCGTGCACACCGCCGCCCTGCTGTCGACCGCCATCCGCCGGGACCCGGTGGCCGGCGTGCGCGTCAACGTCATGGGCACCACCCACCTGCTGGAGCTGGCCCGGCGCCACGGCATGCGCCGCCTGGTCCTGGCCAGTTCGACCACCGTGGGCTACACCGCCTTCGCCGACCACGCGGGCGGCGCCTTTCCCGAGGACTTCGCGCTGCGCTCGCTGTCGCACCGGCCGGGCTCCATCTACGCCGCCACCAAGGTCTGCGGCGAACACCTGGCCCTGCTCTACCGCGACCTGCAACAGGTGCCGGTGGTGGTGCTGCGCTATGCGGCCGTGATCAGCGCCTGGCCGGGGCCAGGCACCTCGGTGCCGGGGCGGGTGCTGTCCTCGCTGGTGGGTCCGGCACGGCGTGGCGAACGCGCCGTCATCGGCGACCCCTACCTGCTCTGGCAAGGCGGCGAGGAATTCATCGATGCCCGCGACTGCGCGCGGGCGAACCTCGCCGCGCTCGACGCCACCGATCCCCAGCAGGGGGTCTACAACATCGGCCTGGGCGAGCTGCACCGCTTCGACGATTTTGTGGCGGCCGTGCGCCAGTTGCACCCCACGCTGGACCTGATGCTCGAGACCCAGCCCGCCGGGGGTTTTGCCGGTTTTCCCCACGTGCGCACGGCCGCCAGCGACATCTCGGCCGCGGCCCGCGAGCTGCGCTGGACACCGGTCTACGGGCTCGCCGCCTCGGTTCAACACTTCGCTCCCCTTCTGGCCTGAGCCGGCCTTTCCCACCATGCACCCTTCAGACGATTTTGATCCCGACCACCAGCAGCCCCTGCCCTTCCCGGCGGCGGTGAACTACGCCCGCACCGTGATGGGCTGGGCCCAGGCGCCCCTGCCGCCCGGCATCCGCGTGCGCCAGGGCCTGGCCTACGGCAGCCACCGCCTGCAGGTGCTGGACGTCTACGCCCCGCCCGACGCCCACAACGCGCCCGTGCTGGTGTTCTGGCACGGCGGCGGCTGGACCAACGGCTACCGCGACTACGTGCGCTTCATGGCACCCGTGGTCACCGGCCTGGGCATGGTGCTGGTGGCGCCGGGTTACCGGCTGGTGCCCGAACACCGCATGCCGGCCCCGGTGGACGATGCGCTGGCCGCGCTGGCGCATGTGCACCGCCACGCCGCCAGTTGGGGCGGCAACCCGGGGCACCTGTTGCTGTCGGGCCATTCGGCCGGCGGCCACCTGGCCACGCTGACCGCGCTGCGTGCAGCCGATCGCCAGGCGGCGGGTGTGCCCGACGCCGCCATCGCGGGTTGCCTGCCGATCAGCGGCATCATGGACCTGCACCACCCGCAGCCGGTGGCGGGCAGCCTCGAAGAGCGCGTCTACACCCTGGTGTTGCCCGAGGGCCAGGCGCATCTCGACGCCGTGTTCAGCCCCTTGAGCTGGGCGGCGGGCAACCGCCTGAACGTCGTGCTGACCTGGGGCAGCCTCGACAGCGAGCGGGTGCGCCTGTCCAACCAGCGGCTGGCGTCCCTGCTGGCCCTGCAGCCCGGCGCTGTCGGCACCCTGTGCCTGGAAGGCGCCGATCACTTCGCGACCCACACCGACCTGCGCGATCCGGCACACCCCTGGTACGTCGCGCTGTCGCGCCACCTCGCCGCGTGATCAACGCGCCTGCAGCAGGCGCTGCAACCGGGCCGTCAACAGCAGCCCGACCGCGGCGCAGCCCACGGTGACCACCCAAGTCCAGCGCCAGCCCCCGGCCCAGACGGCCACCCAGGCCACCACCGGTGGCCCCGCGAACTGGCCGATGGCCGACCACTGCTGCATCCAGCCAATGGTGGTGGCCACGGTCTGGTCGTTGGGCGCCACCCGCACGCCCAGCGAGAACAGCGTGCCGGGAATCAGCCCACCCACGCAGGAAAACATCAGCACCGCCCCATAACGCGCGGCGGGTGGCAGGGCCACGCCCTCGGCCGTGGCGGCGAAAGCCAGCGTGGCGCCCAAGGCCATGGCCACGAAGCCCAGCGTCAGCAAGCGCGCGGGCGGCCAACCCGCTTGCAGCAGGCGGCCCGCGGTGATGTTGCCGACGATGTTGATGGCCGCCACGGCCGCCGTGAGCACGCCCACCCAGGCACCGGCCAGGCCGGCCTCTCGGTAGATGGACGGCAGAAAGCCGACCACCGACAGCCACTGCGCCGCGTAGACCGAAAAACACAGGGCCACCAGCCACGGCCCTGGTGCGGCCAGGGTCTGGCGCAATGGCCGCGTCCAGGCCAAGCGGGGCCCGGCGGCGGCCACCGGCGCCGCGCCATCTGGCGGCACCGCGCGCGCCACCCACAGCCACATGAGCAGCGAGAGCGCGCCCAGCGCCGCCCACCAGGCGGGCCAGCCCCAGGTTTCGGTGAAGGACGGCCCGGCCAGCAGCGCCAACGCCGTGCCCAGGGGCATGTAGCCGCCCCACAGGCCCAACACCCGGCTCATGCGCTCGGGCGCCACCAGCCGGCGGATCATGCTCGGCGCTGGCAGCACCACCATCAGGAAGCCCAGGCCTTCGACGGCGCGCAGGACCAGCAACACGCCAGCGTGCGCCGCGAAGGCACCACCCATGCTGGCGGCGGCCAGCACCCCCAGACCCAGCAGCATGCTGCGGCGCAGCCCGATGCGGTCGGCCATCAAGCCAATGAGCAGGCCCAGCAGCATGCCGGCCACCTGCACCGCCGACAACAGGAAACCGGCCTGCACCAAGGTGATGCCCAGCGCATCGCGCAGCACGGGAATGGCGGGCGGCAGCTTGCCCACGTGCAAGGCCGCACTGACCCCGGCCAGCACCACCAGCCAGGCCGGGTCCAGGCCCGAGCGGCCCGTCGATGAAGTGTTCATGTGATCAGGTTGCGGCCGGTGAGCCGTCCATGTTCGCGGGCGGCGAAGCGGTCGGTCATGCCGGCGATGTAGTCCGACACGGCGCGCGCCGTGTGTTCCGCCAGGCCGGCACCGCGCCGCATCTGCGCGGGGTCGTCCATGTAGGCGGCGAACAGCTCGCGCACCACCTGCTGGGCCTGGCGGGTTTTTTCCAGCACCTGGGGGTGGCGGTAGAGGTTGGCGAACAAAAAGCGCTTGAGCACGGTGGACTCGGCCCGCATGACGTCGGAAAAACGCAGCAAGGGCGCCGCCTGCCGCGCGGCGTCCACATCGGCGGGCTGCACGCCATCGATGGCCCGGGTGGTGGCGGCCATGACGTCGTAGACCTGCTCGCTGAGCATGCGACGAATGGTCTCGTACAGCAGGCGCCGCCCCGTCAGGGACGGAAAAGCGGCCAAGGTCTGCGTGGTGTAGCGCGCCACCAGCGGCACGTCCTGCAACTGGTCGAGGCTGATCAGTCCGGAGCGCACGCCGTCATCGATGTCGTGGGCGTTGTAGGCGATTTCGTCGGCCAGATTGCACAGCTGCGCCTCCAGGCTGGGCTGGGTGCGGGCGATGAAACGCCGCCCGACGCCGCCGGGCTCGCGGGCCTCCAGCAGCTCGGCATTGGCCCGCGAGCAGTGCTTGAGGATGCCCTCGCGCGTCTCGAAACACAGGTTCAGGCCGTCGTACTGCGGATAGCGTTCTTCGAGATCGTCGACCACACGCAGGCTTTGCAGGTTGTGCTCAAAGCCGCCATGGGGTGCCATGCAGGCGTTGAGCGCGTCCTGCCCCGCATGGCCGAAGGGGGTGTGGCCGAGGTCGTGGGCCAGGGCGATTGCCTCCACCAGGTCTTCGTTGAGCCGCAGGGCGCGCGCCAGCGAACGCCCCAGCTGAGCGACTTCCAGCGAGTGGGTGAGCCGGGTGCGAAACAGGTCGCCCTCGTGGTTGAGGAACACCTGCGTCTTGTAGACCAGGCGGCGGAACGCGGTGGAGTGGACGATGCGGTCGCGGTCGCGCTGGAACACGGTGCGCGTGGGCGCATCGGCCTCGGGGTACCGGCGGCCCCGGCTCTTCGCGCTGTGGCAGGCCCAGGGCGCAAGGTCTTCTGCCCGAGGCGTGCTGAGCGTGAGGTCCAGCGCGGCGCTTGGGGTCATGGCGGGCCCGGCGGAAGGCTCAGTCGCAGCAGGCAGCCAGCACCTCGCGCACCAGAGCGTCGGGCGCGGGGCGCATGGCGGCCCGGCCCGGTCCATCGATCACCACGAAGCGGATTTCGCCACCCTCGGCCTTCTTGTCGTGGCCCATGAGTTCGATATAGCGGTCCGCGCCCAGCGCCGGCCCCCGGATCGGCAATCCCGCGCCCTCGATGAGTCGGGTCAGCCGACGGACAAAAGCCTCGTCCACCAGCCCCAGGCGCTGCGACAGGTGGGCCGCCATGACCATGCCACAGCCCACGGCCTCGCCGTGCAGCCAGGCGCCATAGCCCAGGCCGGCCTCGATGGCGTGACCGAAGGTGTGGCCGAAGTTGAGGATGGCGCGCAGGCCGCTCTCGCGTTCGTCCTGACCCACCACGTGGGCCTTGATCTCGCAACTGCGGCGCACCGCGTGGGCCAGGACCGCCGGCTCGCGCGCCCTCAGTGCCGGCAGGTTGGCTTCGATCCAGTCTAGGAAGGCCATGTCGGCGATGGGCCCGTACTTGATGACTTCGGCCAGGCCGGCGCTGAGTTCGCGCGGCGGCAGCGTCCTGAGGCTGTCCAGGTCGCAGATCACACGTTGCGGCTGGTAGAAGGCGCCGATCATGTTCTTGCCCAGCGGGTGGTTGATGGCGGTCTTGCCGCCCACCGACGAGTCCACCTGTGACAACAGCGTGGTGGGCAACTGCACGAAGGGCACGCCGCGCATGTAGCAGGCGGCGGCAAAACCCGTCATGTCCCCGACCACACCACCCCCCAGCGCGAACAGCACCGTCTTGCGGTCGCTGGCCTTGGACAGGAGCGCGTCGAAGATCTGGTTCAGCGTGGTCCAGTCCTTGTGGGCCTCGCCATCGGGCAGCACCACGCGGTCGACCTGCCGGTAATGCGCCTGCAGCGCGGCACAGACGGCGTCGGCATACAGCGGCGCGACGGTGTCGTTGGTCACGACCATGGCGCTGTGCGCCGTCGGCAGGCCGGCGTAGGTGGCGCTGTCGCCCAGCAGGCCGGCACCGATCAGGATGGGATAACTGCGCTCGCCCAGATCGATCTGGACCGTGTGGCGCGTGAGGTCGGGGGTCGCATGCATAGGCCAAGTGTAGGACAAGCCCATGGCGCCCCGCCTCGCCCTCCGACGTCAGCGGGTGGGCGCGGGGGTGCCCGCCAGCTCCAGCTGCATCACGATCATGTTGACCAGGGTGGCCACCGAGGGGCGACCGGTTTCGATCACGAAATGCGAGGCCTCACGGTACATGGGATCGCGCACCTCGAACAGGTCGCGCAGGCGCTGCAAGGGATCGGCCACCTGCAGCAGCGGCCGGTTGCGGTCGTGGCGCAGGCGGCGGAACACCTCCTCCGGCGACGAGCGCAGGTAGACCACGCGGCTGCGCTGGTGCAGGTGCTCGCGGTTCACCGGCCGCAGCACCGAGCCACCGCCGGTGGAGATCACGCCTTCGGGACCGGCCGTGAGTTCGTCAAGGACCTGGGACTCCAGATCGCGGAAGCGCTCCTCGCCCTCGCGCTCGAAGAACTCGCGGATCGAGCAGCCCAGACGCTCCTCGATGACCGCGTCCGAATCCAGGAAAGGCAGCGACAAGCGCCGGGCGAGTTGCCGCCCGACGGTGGATTTGCCTGAACCGGGCAGGCCGACGAGGGCGACGTTCACGTGGTGCGGTGGAAGTTGGAGACAGTCCGCAATGATAGCCAGCGATTGGGCGCAAGCTGCGAGACCAAAAAAAGGCCGCCGGTGAACCACCGGCGGCCTGGTCGAGACGCGGGTCCCGGGTTACGGCACCGTGACTGTGAAGGTAACCGTGGTGTTGGCCGCATCCCTCACCGTGATGGTGGACACACCCGTGGCCACGGCGGTCACGCTGAACGTGTCACCGGTAAGGGCAGACACGGTGGCGGCCGCTGTGTTGCTGCTGCTGACCTGGTAGGTCGGCGCCGGGTTGAACTTGACACCACCCGAAATCGTCACCGAACGCACTTGACCGGCCACGAGGGTGAAGGCACCACCGGCCGTTGTCGTCAACGGATCGACCGTGCCACAGGCGGCCGAAGTGTCTTCGTTGATGGTCATGACCGAGCTGCCAGACGCGCCCAGGGCATCGATCACCGTGATCGTGACCGCCTCGCTGGACGTGGCGATACAGCGGCTGCCCTGGGTACCCAGACCGATCGTGACGGTCGAGCCCGACACGGCGGCGCTCGCCAAGGCCTGATCGCTGACGAAAACGCTGAAGGGCGCCGTGCCACCAAAGATGGTGGACTGCAAGGATGCCGTGCTCAGTTCGCTGACAGAGAAAGTCGTGGGCGACAGGCGCAAGGTGGCCGCCGCATTGGTGGCCGTGACGGCGATTTCCGCCGTCAGGCCCGCACTGTCCTGCACAGTGACCACGGTGCTGCCAGCCGCCTTCAGGGCAATGGTCACGCTGGAGCCGCTCAACGCGGCGGTCGCGATCGTCGTGTTGGCGGCCGTGGCCGAGGCGTAGCTGCCGGTGCCACCACTGATCAGCACCGTGATGCTGTCACCGACGTTGCCCGATGCCGACGCGGGATTGAGCTTCAAGGGGGTGCCGGGATCCGTCTTGACGGTCACGACGATGGTCTTTGAATTCAAACCGGTGTTGTCCATCACCGTCACGTTGGCCGTCCCCGGGATCAGGCTGGTCAGGGTGAAGGAGCTGCCGGCCTGGTTCACCCGGACAACACTGGTGTTGCTCGATGTCACCACGTAGGGTGAGGTGCCACCACGGGCCTCAAAAGGCAAGGTCGTCGTCCCGGGGGCCATGGTGATGGCGGCCGGTGCGGTGGTGTAGAGGGCCGTGTCGTCACCATCGGACACCACCACGTTCACGAGCACGGTTTCACCGTTGCGATCGCGCACCTGCACCTTGGCCGTGCCCTCCTTGACGCCACCGATGGTGAACGTGCTGCCGCTGACGCCCGCGACCGCCACGAACTTGTTGTCGCTGGTCACCGTATAGGGGCCGATGCCCCCACCGATGCCGAAGGTGTCCGCGCCGTTGACCGCCACGGTCACCGTGGACTGGGCGGAAGTGAACAGTGGCGTGCCGGTGCCACTGCCAGAACCAGCGCTACCACCGCCACCACCACACGCGGCCAACAAGCCCAACAGGCATGTACCCAAAAACAGTTTGAAAAATTTCATCAGATCCTCGTTCGAGTACATCAAATTCAACGATTGCTCACGCGTTCTGACAGGATGCGTGGCGTCAGGAAGACCAACAGCTCCGACTTGTCGGCCTGTTTGCTGCGGGTCTTGAAGAGGTTGCCCACGCCGGGCAAATCACCCAAGAAGGGGACCTTTTTCTCGGACTCGTTCTCGACAGATTCGAAAATACCACCAATCACGACGGTGCCGCCGTTCTCCACCAGCACCTGCGTCTGGATGCGCTTGGTGTTGATGGTCACGCCCTGAGGCAACAGCTCGCCGACGCTGTCCTTGTTGACCTGCACGTCCATGATGATGCCGCCATCGGGGGTGATCTGGGGCGTGACCTCCAGCTTCAGCGTGGCCTTGCGGAACTGCACTGCGGTGGCGCCGCTGGCGCTGGCGGACTGGTAGGGGATTTCCTTGCCCTGCTCGATGATGGCCTTGACCTGGTCGGCCGTGATCACGCGCGGGCTGGACACCACCTTGCCCCGGCCGTCGGCCTGCATGGCGGAAATCTCCAGGTTCAGGAAGCGGTTGGCCAGCGGGCTGAACAGCGACACCGCGAACGCGGCCGGCGACACGCCGCCAATGGCCGCTGCCGGCATGTTCACGAACGAGGTGTTGTTCGTGTTCATGGGCGTGCCAGTGTTGGTCGCGCCATTGGCCACCACGGGCCAGTTGAAGGAAGGAGTTTGCTCGTCGGAGTTCAAGCTCTCCCTTGTCGTCGTGGTCAGCGCGTTGTAGCTGCCGCCGATGGCGATGCGGTTGCCGCCGCCCACGCCGTAGCCAGCGTCACCACCACGCACCCCGCGCAGGTCGGCCCCACCCAGGCGCACGCCCAGCGAGCGACCAAAGGTGTCGTCGGCCTCGACGATGCGCGCTTCGATCACGACCTGGCGCACGGGAATGTCCAGCTTGGCGATCAGCTCCTGCACCTGCTCCAACCGCGAGGGAATGTCCGTGACAAACAGCTGGTTGGTGCGGACCTCGGGAATCACGCTGCCGCGCGGCGACAGGATGCGCGCGGAGTTGTTCACCGATCCGGAGACACCAGCACCAGCGTCCAGCTTGCCACCGCGCAACTGGTCAGCGATGTCCACCGCCTTGGCGTAGTTCATCTGGAAAGACTGGGTGCGCAAGGGCTCCAGGGTCTGCACAGCGGCGGACGCCTCGTATTCCTGCTTCTCACGCGCGGCGATCTCGTCCTTGGGCGCGATCCACAGCACATTGCCATTCTTCTTCATGCCCAGGCCCTTGGCCTGCAGGATGATGTCCAGCGCCTGGTCCCAGGGCACGTCCTTGAGGCGCAGCGTCAGGTTGCCGGTCACGGTGTCGGACGTCACCACGTTGAAGTTGGTGAAGTCGGCGATCACCTGCAACAAGGCACGGACTTCGATGTTCTGGAAATTCAGTGACAGTTTTTCACCGGTGAAGCCAGGGCCCTGGCTGAGTTTGTTCGGATCCTGTTTGACCTCGCGCACCTCCAGCACGAACTGGCTGTCGCTCTGGTAGGCGCTGTGCTCCCAGGTGCCGGTCGGCTCGACCACCATCCGCACCCGATCGGCACTCTGGGTCGTGACCACGGTCTGCACCGGTGTGCCGAAATCGGTCACGTCCAGCCGGCGGCGCAGGGCGTCTGGCAAGGACGACTTGAGGAACTCGACCACCAGCGACTTGCCTTGCTGGCGGATGTCGACACCCACCTGGTTGTTGGGCAGGTCCACGACCACGCGCCCCACACCCTTGTCGCCACGGCGGAAATCGATGCCACGGATAGGCAGCGTATCGCTGTTGCGACTTTCCGCGAACAAGGTGGATCCCCCCGTCGCGCGCGGCGCGGTCGTGGCAGCCGCATCCAGCGTCACCAGCAACACGTTGCCCGACAGCTGCGTCTGGTATTGCGCGGCCTGGTTCAGGTTGAGCACCAGCCGTGTGCGATCGCCCGCCTCCACGATGTTGGCGCTGCGCAGATTGCCCTGGTTGAGCTCGACGGTGGTGCGGCCCGTGGCGTTGCCGACCGCACTGAAATCCAGCGCGATGCGCGCCGGCGACTGGATGCTGAAGCCCTTGGGCGCCTCGGTCAGCGGTTGCGCCAGCTCGATCCGCACCACGTCGCTGCCGCCCTGGCTCGCCAGGGAAACGGAGCGGATGGTGTTCTGGGCCGGTGCCGGATTTTGTGCACGCAACGTCGGCATCAGCACCACGGCGCCGACCAACAAGGCCGCGCCTGCGCGCCGGCCCCACGTCCGGACGGCCCCACGCAAGCCCGTCAGAGAGCCGGGCTCCGATCGCAAACACAACTGGTTCATTTGGTTCCCTCTTGAAGCTGCAGCACGGCCTGTCGTTCTATCCACTCACCGGTGCCGTCCTGAACGATTTCGCGCAGGGTGATTTCGGATTCTGTGATGCGCGTGATGCGCCCGTAATTCTGGCCGAGGTAGTTGCCCAGGCGGACCTGGTACAGCAGGTTGTTGACCTTGACCAGGGCCACACGCTGGCCCTTCTGGTCCAGCAAGCCCACCATGGCCATGGCGTCCAGCGGCTCGGCCTCGAGTGGCTCCTTGCGCCGGTTGAGCTCGGGCGTGAGCAAGGCCGTGTTGGGGTTGGTCGCCCCGGCGGCCCGGCGCAGGGCAGCGGTCAGTTTGTCGCGCTCGAAGGGCTGCGTCGCCCCTTCACTCAGGTAAGCCTGAGGCACAAAACGTACCGGCTCGGCGATCGGCTCGACCTTGGGCTGGGTGCGACCCCGCAGCTCCTGCATCCAGCGCGACAGTTCCTCGTTGTCGGCGCTGTCACATGCCGACAGCGCCACCACGGCCACGGCGATCAGCGGCCAGGTCATCCAGCGTGCGCGGGTCATGGCTTGCCCCCTTTGGCGCCGGCCTTGGCGGCCGCTTCGGTGGCCTTTTTCTGCGCCATGATTTCGTCCGGATCCAGGTAGCGGAAGGTCTTGGCGATGCAGTCCATGGTCAACATGCCCGGCCGGTTGGCCACGGGCGCCAGCGTGATGTTGTTGAGCGTGACGATGCGCGACAGGTTGGCCACGTCGGCCGCGAACAGGCCGATGTCGTGGTAGGAGCCGGTCACACGCACGGCGATGGGCAGCTCGGCGTAGTACTCCTTGACGTTCACCTGGCCCGGCCGGAACAGCTCGAACTGCAGGCTGCGGCCCAGGCCCGCCTGGTTGATGTCGGACAGCAGGGCATCCATCTCGGCCTTGCTGGGCAGCTGCTTTTCCAGCTGGGTCACGTACTGCTGCACCTGCTCGAGCTGCTGCTTGAGGGCGTCGAGGTTGACCGCCTGCCCCAGCTTTTTCTCGTAGTCGAGGCGAAGCTGGACTTCCTTCGCGCGTTCGGTGTCCAGTTCGGCCTGGTAGGAATTCAGCCACGAGAACCACAGGGCGACCACCACGGCCACCGCCAGCAGCAGCAGCAGCAGGTAGCGCGGCAGCGCCGGCCACTGGGTCGGGTCGTTGGGATCGAGACCGGTGAACTGGGTCTTGATCTTCTGCTGCAGCCCGCTCAGGTCAACGTCGAACTTGGAAGGTTTTTTCTTGGCCATGGTGTGTCCGTCTGATGGCCGTGTCAGCTTTTGCCGGCGGGCGCCGGCTTGGCGGCTCCGGCGGGGATGGCTTTCGGATCGGGCGTGCTGCGGGTCAGCGCCACACGGATGCTGAAATTGGACACGCGCCGCTGCTCACGCGGCGACAGCGCCAGGTTGGCGGCCACAATTTCCACCAGTTCGGGTTTGGTCACCCACCGGCTGTTGTTCAGGTTGCGCAACAGCTCGGACACCCGCTCCTGCGACTGGGCCACGCCCGTGAGCACGATGGTCTGGTTCTCTTGCTTGAGCGTGGACAGGAACACGCCCTCGGGCATCTGCTTGACCATTTCGTCCAGCAGGTGCACCGGCAGGTTGCGGTCGGCCTGCAGATCTTCCACGGCCAGCTGCCGCGCCTTCAGGGCCGCCAGCTGTGCCTGCAAGCCCGCGATGTCCTTGATCTGAGCATCGAGCTTGGCGATCTCCGTCGACAGGAAGCGGTTGCGGCTTTGCTGCGAGGTGATCTGGTTCTGGAACCAGGTGAAGATCAGGCCGACCACCAGCCCCCCCGCCAGCGCGGCCAGGCCCACCTGCACCAGGAACAGCTCGCGTCGCCGCTTGCGCGCCTCCTCGCGGTGCGGCAGCAGATTGATGAGGATCATTGGTGGAACCTCCGCAGCGCCAGTCCGGCGGAGACCAGGTAGGACGTGGACTCGGCTTCGAGGCGCCGGGTGTTGATGCCAGAGCCCAGCTTCATGCCCTCAAAGGGATTGATCAGCTTGCAAGGGAACGAGGTCTGTCCCGTCACCATCAGCGGCAGGCCCGGCAGCCCGGCCGAGCCGCCCGACAGCAGGATGTAATCCACCTTGTTGTGCGGCGTGCTGGTGAAGAAAAACTGCAACGCGCGGCCGATCTCCTGGCACAGGCTCTCCATGAAGGGCTGCAGCACCTTGGCCGAGTGGTCCAGAGGCAACTCGCCATTGCGCTTCTTGGCCTCCGCTTCCTCGAACGTCATGCCGTACTGCTTGACCAGCAACTGGGTCAGTTGCGAGCCGCCAAACATCTGGTCGCGCTCGTACAACACATCGTCGTTGCGGATCACCTGCAGGCTGGTGGTCTGGGAGCCGATCTCAAACAGCGCGATCAAGGCGTCCTTGCCCTTGTTGGGAAATCCGTCCAGCAGGCGGGCCGCCGCCATCCGCGAGGCATAGGACTCCACGTCCATGATGACCGGCTTGAGCCCGGCGGCTTCGGCCAGCCCCTGGCGGTCCGACACCTTCTCCTTGCGCGACGCCGCGATCAGCACATCGACGTCGTTGGGCGACGCCGGGTTGGCGCCGATCACACAGAAATCCAGGCTGACCTCGTTGAGCGAAAACGGGATGTATTGGTTGGCCTCGGACTCCACCTGGACCTCGAGCTCCTTATCGGACAGTCCCGAGGGCAGCGTGATCTTCTTGGTGATGACCGCGGCTCCGGGCAAGGCCAGCGCCACGTTGCGGGTGCGGGTGCCACTCTTGCGCACCAGGCGGCGCATGGCATCCGCCACCTCGTCGAATTTCTCGACGTTGCCATCGGTGATCCAGCCCCGCTCCAGGGGCTCGATCGCGCAGTGCTCCAGCACCAGCGAGCCGTCGCGCTCACGACCCAGCTCCACCAGCTTGACCGTGGAAGAGCTCACGTCGATCCCGAGCAAGGGCGCCGGTTCACGGCTGAATAGAGATCCCAGTGAGATCAAGGCAGTCCCCAATACGGTGGCGCACACGGCGTGCGCGCTTCACAAGACTTAACAATTCACTTGAATACTAGCAGCAAGACCCTTGTGCGGCAAAGGAAAACGCCGCTTTTACCCCCCCGGGGCGTTGTCTGCAGCCGACGCACTGTTACGTACCCGCTTACATTCTGACCCGTAATTCACCGAATTGGCACAGTGCAGCCGCAATCCAGCGCGAAGTTTTGCGAAATCTGCCACACCCGGCTTTTTATAATCGGCCCCTGCCTCAAAGCCTTCCATGCCCGACTCCAAACCCAACAAGACCGCCCCTTCCGCGCCCCCGTCCTCCGACTGGACCTACCGCCTGGCGCGAACGGTGGTCTCCCTGGCCAGCGTGGCGGCGGCCGGCGTGGCAGCACTGTTGCTGGTGGTTGGCCTGGCACTCGCGGTGGCTTTCCCCAACCTGCCCGACGTCACCGACCTGGCGGACTACCGGCCCAAACTGCCGCTGCGGGTCTTCACGGCCGATGGCGTGCTGATGGGCGAGTTCGGGGAAGAACGGCGCAACCTGTTGCCGATCGACCAGATCCCCCAAGTCATGACCAACGCCGTGCTGGCGATCGAGGACTCGCGCTTCTTCGAGCACAACGGCGTGGACTACATCGGCATGGTGCGCGCGGCGCTGGCCAACCTGGGCGAGGCCAAGAGCCAGGGCGCCTCCACCATCACCATGCAGGTGGCGCGCAACGTCTACCTGTCGGCGGAAAAGAGCTACATGCGCAAGATCTACGAGGTCTTGCTCACCTTCAAGCTGGAACACATGTTCACCAAGGCGCAAATCCTTGAGATCTACATGAACCAGATCTTTCTGGGCCAGCGGGCCTACGGCTTCGCGGCCGCCTCGCAGACCTATTTCGGCAAACCGCTCAAGGAAGTGAGCATCGCCGAGGCTGCCATGCTGGCCGGCCTGCCCAAGGCGCCCTCGGCCTACAACCCCATCAGCAACCCGCGACGCGCCCGTGCCCGCCAGTTGCACATCATCGACCGCATGGTCGACAACGGGTTCATCACCGAGGCGCAAGCGGAGGTCGCGCGCAAGGAACCCATCCGCGTGCGCCCCCCCGCCAGCAGCGAGCGCCTGCACGCCGAATACGTGGCCGAGATGGTGCGCCAGCAGGTCTACGCCCAGTACGGCGACGAGACCTACACCCGCGGACTGAACGTCTACACCACGTTGGACAGCAAGGCCCAACAGGCCGCCCACCAGTCACTGCGGCGTGGCGTGGTCGATTTCGAACGCCGCCAGTTCTACCGTGGCCCGGAGCGTTTTGTCGACCTGCCCACCGACGCCAAGGCGATGGACGCGGTGATCGACGACGTGCTGGCCGACCACCCCGACAACGGCGAGCTTCTGACCGCCGTGGTGCTGGAGGCCAGCCCGCGCAAGGTGGTGGTGGCGCGCGACAGCGGCGAGCCCATCGAGATCAGCGGCGACGGCCTCAAGCCGGTGCAGTCGGGGCTGGCGGACAAGGCCCCGCCCAAGCTCAAGATCCGCCGCGGCGCGGTGGTGCGCATCGTGCAGACCTCCAGCACCCGCAAGACCTGGGACCTGACACAGCTGCCCGAGGTCGAATCGGCCTTCGTCGCCATGGACCCGCGCAACGGTGCCATCAAGGCGCTGGTGGGCGGCTTCGACTTCTACAAGAACAAGTTCAACCACGTGACCCAGGCCTGGCGCCAGCCGGGCTCCAGCTTCAAGCCCTTCATCTATTCGGCCGCTTTGGAAAAAGGCTTGACGCCCACCACCGTGGTCAACGACGCGCCGCTGTTCTTCAGCGCCGCCGTCACAGGCGGCAAACCCTGGGAACCCAAGAACTACGACGGCAACTTCGAAGGCCCGATGAACGTGCGCACGGCACTGGCCAAGTCCAAGAACATGGTTTCCATCCGGGTGCTGCAGATGGTGGGCACCCAGAGCGCTCAGGACTGGATCACGCGCTTCGGCTTCGACGCCGACAAACACCCGCCCTACCTGACCATGGCGCTGGGCGCGGGCTCGGTGACGCCCATGCAGATGGCCACCGGTTACGCCGTGTTCGCCAACGGCGGCTACCGCGTCGCGCCCTACCTGATCACCCGCGTGACGGATGAAAAAGGCAAATCGCTGCTGGAAACCACGGCACCTGAAGTCAACGAAGACCAGCGCGCCATCAGCGCCCGCAACGCCTACGTGATGGGCACGCTGCTGCAGGAGATCACCCGCTCCGGCACCGCCGCGCGGGCCCAGGCCACCCTCAAGCGGCCCGACCTCTACGGCAAGACCGGCACCACCAACGACTCCATGGACGCATGGTTCGTCGGCTACCAGCCCACGCTGGTGGCCGCCACCTGGTTTGGCTACGACACCCCGCGCAACCTGGGCAGCCGCGAGACCGGCGGCGGCCTGAGCCTGCCGATCTGGATATCCTTCATGGGCGAGGCGCTCAAGGGCGTGCCGGTGGAACTGCCCGCACCGCCCGAAGGCGTGGTGTCGGTGGGGTCGGACTGGTATTTCCAGGAGTACACGCCGGGCCGTGGTGTCAACGCCCTGGGCGCTGGCGACGGTGCTGTGGAGGGCCAGGTTTCAGGACCGGCGGTCGAACCTCAGGAAAAACGCAGCATCCTGGACCTGTTCAGGAACTGAAGCGCAGCGCCTGGCCGGCCTGCTCGCTGGCGCAGCGCGTCAGCTGGGTGAACAACTCGCCCTGCCCCTTGGTGTCGACCCAGGCCTGGCCGTCCCACTTGTAGTGGTAGCCGCCCGAGCGGGCCGCCATCCAGATTTCGTGCAGCGGCTTTTGCAGGTTGACCACGATCTGGCTGCGGTTGGCGAACACCAGCGTGACCATGCCACCGGTGCGCTGGTTGTCCACGTCGGCATCCGTGTCTTCGTTGATGCGGTCGCAAGCCATTTCAATGGCATTGAGCGCCGCCTCGGCGCGATCGAGGAATTCGAGGTCGGTCATACAATCTTGTGATGTTGTTCGGCCCCCAAATTCTAGGCTCCTGCCATCGCCGCGCCCGCATTGTGGCCATGGTGCTGGTTTTTGTGTTGGCGGGTCCGATGGGCCTGACGGGCTGTGGCCAAAAGGGCCCGCTCTACATGCCCGCGCCCACCGACCAACCGGCCACCCCCAAACCCACTTCGCGCTGACCCGTCGCGCCGACCACCCCGCATGAGCTCCGTTGCCCTCCGCCCCTTCATCGAATACCACAACGGCCAACTGATGGTCGAAGGCCAGTCCGTGCAGGACCTGGCCCACGCCCACGGCACGCCGCTGTTCATCTACTCCAAGGCCGCCATGCTGCAGGCCCTGGCCGCCTACCAGCGCGGGTTTGCCGGGCGCGATGCGCAGATCTGCTATGCGATGAAGGCCAACAGCTCGCTGGCCATCCTGCAGACCTTCGTGCGCGCCGGCTGCGGCCTGGACATCGTGTCGGGCGGCGAGCTCGAACGCGCCCTGGCCGCCGGCGCCGAGCCGCGCAAGATCATCTTCTCGGGCGTGGGCAAGACACGCGCCGAAATGCGCCGCGCGCTCGACGTCGGCATCGGCTGCTTCAACGTGGAAAGCCGCGCCGAACTGGAAGTGCTCAACGACGTGGCGCGCGGCATGGGCCAGCGCGCGCCGGTCAGCATCCGGGTCAACCCCGACGTCGATGCCAAGACCCACCCCTACATCTCCACCGGCCTCAAGGGCAACAAATTCGGCATCGCCCACGAAGACGCGGTGGCCACCTACCGCTTCGCGGCGTCGTGCCAAGGCCTGCGCGTGGTTGGCATCGACTGCCACATCGGCTCGCAGATCACCGAGATGGCGCCCTACCTCGACGCCATGGACCGCATCCTGGACCTGGTGACGGCCATCGAAGCGGCGGGCGTGCCCATCCAGCACATCGACTTCGGCGGCGGCCTGGGCATCGACTACCAGGGTGACACGCCGCCGGCGGCCGACGCCCTGTGGGCCGCGCTGCTGGCCAAGCTGGATGCGCGCGGCTTCGGCCAGCGCAAGCTGATGATCGAGCCCGGCCGCTCGCTGGTGGGCAACGCCGGCATCTGCCTGACCGAGGTGCTCTACCTCAAGCCCGGCGAGCAGAAGAACTTCCTGATCGTGGACGCGGCCATGAACGACCTGCCGCGCCCGGCCATGTACCAGGCGCACCACGGCATCGTGCCGGTGGTGCCGCGTGCGGGCGCCACCACGCTCTGGGACGTGGTGGGGCCGGTGTGCGAGAGCGGCGACTGGCTGGGGCGCGACCGCGACCTGAACGTGGAACCCGGCGACCTGCTGGCGGTGTTGTCGGCCGGGGCCTATTGCATGAGCATGGCCAGCAACTACAACACCCGTGGCCGCGCGGCCGAGGTGCTGGTCGATGGCCAGACCGCCCACCTGATCCGCGAACGCGAGAACGTGTCGGACCAGATGCGCATGGAGCGCCTGCTCTGACGACCGTGCGGATGGCGCGGTTTCAGGCGGCGGGCATGGCGCCGCGCCGCCACGGGCCGCGGTGCCACACCCGCCAGGCCAGCAAGGCCCCGAGGATCAGGGCATAGACCGCCACCTCGCCAAAGTTGTTCTTGGCCGCGCGCATCCAGAAGAAGTGCAGCACGCCCAGTCCCGCCACCCCATAGACCGCGCGGTGCAAGCGCTGCCAGCGGCGCGCGCCCAGGGCCTTGATGGCGCGGTTGAACGAGGTCGCGGCCAGCGCCAGCAGCAGGGTCCAGCCCAGCATGCCCACGGTGATGAAGGGGCGCTTGACGATGTCGGGCAACAGCGCCGCCAAGTCGAACTCCATGTCCAGCCAGGCATAGGCCAGCAGGTGCAGGCTGGCATAGAAAAACACAAACAGCCCCAGCATGCGCCGCCAGCGC
Source organism: Hydrogenophaga sp. OTU3427 (assembly GCF_038440225.1). Taxonomy (NCBI): domain Bacteria; kingdom Pseudomonadati; phylum Pseudomonadota; class Betaproteobacteria; order Burkholderiales; family Comamonadaceae; genus Hydrogenophaga; species Hydrogenophaga sp. OTU3427. Next base: position 27,395 of record NZ_JASATI010000050.1, read on the forward strand.
GCCAGCACCGCCAGGCCGGTGTGTTGCCGAAGCGGCGAGACCAGCAACACCAGGCACAGGAAACGCAGCGTCCAGTCGCCCAGGCCCCGGATCAGGGCCTCGGCCGGATTCGCACCCAGCCGGTCCAGCAGCCCCGCCCCCACCAGCCAGAACGCGGGCAAGGTGCACAGCACGAACAGCAGGGGCTTGACCCAGGGGCGGGCCAGCAAGGCCTTCATCAAAAGTACTTGCGCAAGTCCATGCCGGCGTAGAGCTGGCCCACCTGGGGTTCGTAGCCATTGAACATCAGGGTCTTGCGGCGCTTGGCGAACAGGCCCTGGCCCTCGCCGATGCGGCGCTCGGTGGCCTGGCTCCAGCGCGGATGGGCCACGTCGGGATTGACGTTGGAATAAAAGCCGTATTCCTGCGCCGCCGCCACGTTCCAGGCGGTGCGCGGCTCCTTGTCGGTGAAGCGGATCTTGACCAGCGACTTGCCGCTCTTGAAGCCGTACTTCCAGGGCACGACCAGACGCAGCGGCGCACCGTTCTGGTTGGGCAGGACCTCGCCGTACATGCCAAAGGCCAACAGCGTGAGTGGATGCATGGCCTCGTCCAGGCGCAGCCCCTCCACATAGGGCCAGTCCAGCACGCCCGAGCGCAGGCCGGGCATCTGGGCCTTGTCGGCCAGGGTCACGAACTCCACGTACTTGGCGCTGCCCAGCGGCTCCACGCGCTTGATGAGTTCGGCCAGCGAATAGCCCACCCAGGGAATCACCATGGACCAGCCCTCGACGCAACGCAGGCGGTAGATGCGCTCCTCCATGGGGCTGAGCCTGAGCAGGTCGTCCAGGCCGAAGGTCTTGGGCGCCTTGACCAGGCCTTCGACCGACACCGTCCAGGGCCGCGGCTTGAGCGACTTGGCAGCGGCCGCCGGGTCCGACTTGTCGGTGCCGAACTCGTAGTAGTTGTTGTAGGTCGAGGCGTCCTCGTAGCTGCTGACCGCCTCCATGGTCGAGGCCCCGCTCACGGCCGACTTGGCCCCGGGCAGCGGCGCCAGCTTGCCCGGCGGCCGCGCCATCTGGGCCCGCGCATCGCGCGCCGCCCAACCGGCCAAAGCGACACCGCCCGCGCCCAGCGCGAGTTGCTGCAGCCACTCACGGCGGCGCAGGTAGTCCTGAGGCGGGGTGATCTCACTGGCCACCAGATGCTGGTGGCCGTTGTTCTGCGTGCGGATGAGCATGGCGCGTCCTGTGAGGTGGTGCAAACGTGGAGTCGCCCCCATTCTCACAAGTTCCGCCAGCGGTTCACACCGCTCCGGCTCAAAACCCTACATCCGAATGCCGTGCCCCATCCAAGGACACCGCCGGGCTGGCTCCGCCAGACGGCTGGTGTCGCCCCCTTGGGGGGTGACGCCGCAGGCAGCGCAGGGGGGTCTAAATCACAGCTCGCCGTAGCTGTGCAAGCCGCTCAGGAACATGTTGACGCCCAGGAAGGCGAAGGTGGTGACCGCCAAGCCCGCCAGCGCCCACCAGGCCGCGACGGTGCCGCGCAAGCCCTTCATCAGGCGCATGTGCAGCCAGGCAGCGTAGTTCAGCCAGACGATCAGGGCCCAGGTCTCTTTCGGGTCCCAGCTCCAGTAGCCGCCCCAGGCCTCGGCGGCCCACAAGGCGCCAAGCACGGTGGCGATGGTGAAGAAGGCAAAACCCACCGCGATGGCCTTGTACATCACGTCGTCGAGCACCTCGAAGCTGGGCAGGCGCTCGGCGATGCGGCGGCGACCGAACAGGATGCCACCGACGATCAGCGCCGAGATACCGAAGTAAACGAACCAGTAGCTGCTGCCATTGGCGGCTGCGGACTGCCGGAAGACGATGGGTTCGAAACACAGCACCATGCCCAGCAGCCACAGCGGCGCCAGCTTGTACCAGCGGCTTTCGCCAGCGCTCTGCTTGATCAGGTAGGCAAAGGCCAGCATGGCCGCGATGGCGAAGGTGCCGTAGCCGATGAAGTTGGCCGGCACGTGCAGCTTCATCCACCAGCTTTGCAGGGCTGGCACCAGGGGCTGTATCTCGTGCGCCTCGCGCACCACCGTGTACCACAGCAGGAAGCCCACCGCCGCGCTGACCACCAGCATCACGAAGGCGCCCATGCGGCGGGTCTGGTAGCGGTCTTCGTAGTACAGGTAGAAGGTGGCCGTGAGCCAGCAGAACAGCACGAACACCTCGTACAGGTTGCTGACCGGGATGTGCCCCACGTCGGGGCCGATCAGGTAGCCCTCGTACCAGCGCACCAGGCTGCCCACCAGCGCCAGCGTCACCGCCACCCAGGCCAGGCGGGACCCCAACAGTTCGAAGGTGTCACCGGCGGCGCGGCTGAACAGCCCGCCCCAGAAGAACAGCGTGCTCATGAAGAACAGCACGCTCATCCACAGGATGGCCGACTGGCTGGAGATGAAGTACTTGAGCAGAAAGGCCTGGTCGGCCCGCGCCAGCTGGGGCCCGGCGTCGGTCTGGTACAGCGATATGGCCAGCAGGGCGATGGCCACCGCCGCCACCATCAACAAGCGCAACGGGCGCCAGAACCAGCCCAGCCAGATGGCAAAAGGTGCCGCCCCCACGAGGATGGCTTTTTCGTAGCCGTCCATGTAATGGGCGTAGCGCATGAAGGCGAACACCGTGCCGGCCAGCACCAGCAGCGCGAACAGCCAGTCCGTGGCATTGCGGCGCGCCATGAAGCCGCCATGGAGCGTGATGGTCTGGGCGGACTTCGACGCGAGGGTCTGGGCAGCGGTGTTCATGGGTGTGCCTGTATCAGTCGGGACTTGAGCAAGTCGAATTCACGGTCGCCGTCCATGGTCTTGCGGTTGGTCGACAGGGCCATGGTGGCCTGGGTGCCGGTCGCAGGGGCATCGGCCGCCGGCGCCAGCCACACCCAGAGGCGGCGTTCACGGATGTAGAGCATGGCAAAAACACCCAGAATGAGCAACAGGCACCCCAGGTAGACAATGGTCTTGCCGGGCGCGCGGGCCACCTGGAAGACGCTGGCCTGCAGCTGGGTGAAGTCGGCCAGCTGGAAACTCATGGGCGCGGGGTAGAAGAAGGCGTCGCTCAGGCTCAGCACGGCCTGCGTCATGAATGCCTGCGTCGCGGGGGTTTGCGGGTCCAGCAACGGCAGGCCGGCGCTCTGGCGGCTGGCCTGCAACAGCTCGAACAAGGTGCCGTTGAGGATGCGCACCAGCACCTCGCTTGCGCGTTCGCGCTCGGCCTCGGGCACGCTCTGCTCCATGAAGCGGGACACCGCCTGCAGCCCGCCGATGGGCGCGGTCTGTCCGGCCGGCTTGAGGGACTCCAGGGCCGGATCGACGCCGGCAAACAGGTCCAGGGCACGGCTGGCCGAAGCCTGCAGCGCGGCCATCAGCTGCGGGTTGCCGCGGTCCACCGCCTGCGCCACGTAGCGTGCCACCGCACGGTTGCGCATCGTGCCATCGGCCAGGGCCGCGCGCAGCCGCACGAAGCCGTCAACACCGTCGCGGTCGTCGGCGGGCACGCGCAGGTAACGGAAGGGCTCGGCCGGTGTTTCGCGCAAGCCGAACAGGAACACCCGCCCGCCGTCCACGTCGACCGGCAGCATGTAGTTGTTGAACTCGGTCGCCTGCCCCGCTTCGTCGCGCAGCTTGTAGCTCACGCTGGGGCCGATGTTGCGCAGCTCCTTCTTGGTCGCTGTCTTGTTGGCCGCGCCCAGGCGCCCTTCGATGGCGTGGCGCAGATCGACCGAACGCACGTCGGCACCAGAGGCCATGGCCCCCGAGGTGTTGTTCATGTTCTCGACGTTGATCACCCGCAAGCCGGTGAACTCGAGCGTCAGTCGCTTGTCGCCGTTGGAGATTTCGGTCGAGCCGCCAATCGCACCCTCAACGTCGAAGCCCTGGGCGGCCGCGGCCATGGGCAGCGCGCGCAGCTTCACGCGCGAACCGCCATCGTCGAAGCTGGACTGGTAGATCTGGATGCCGCGGTGGCTGACCGGGTGGTTGACCTCGACACGCGCCTCGGTCTTCTCGCCACTGTCCTTGTCGTGGATCACGATGTCGCTGGCGAACAGCTTGGGCATGCCGGTGGAGTAGTACTCGACGACAAACTTCTTCAGCTCGACCGAAAACGGCAGGTCCTGCAGCAGCACGCCCTTGGGCTGCGTGAGGATGGCGGTGCTCGACTGCGTGCCCTCGGTCACCAGCAGGTTGGCGCGGAAGGTGGGATTGGCCGCCGGCAGGCGGTGCTGCGCCGGCACGTCGGCGATCAGGCCACCGCCTTCGTAGGGCGTCTTGCCGTTGAACCACATCTGCGCGCGCACGATCAGGTCGCCGTCGAGCAGTCCGCCCACACACACCAGCACGATGGCGCTGTGCGCGGCGAGGTAGCCGATCTTGTTGGCCGCGCCGGCCTTGGCCGCCACCATCCAGCCATGTTCGCGCTGCTGCAGCCGCACCTTCCAGCCACCACCGGCCAGTGTCTGACCGATGCGGCGCGCGGCGGCCTCGGGCGCTTCGGTCAGCGATGCGGCGGCGCGGTGGTGAAAGGCCTTGAGGCTCTGCTCGCGGATGTTTTCCTTGTAGGCCTTCAGGTCGGCCAGGATCTTGGGCGTGTTGCGGATGATGCACAGGCTGGTGCTGAGGACCAGGAAGGCCAGGATGAGCAGGAACCACCAGGCGCTGTAGACCGCGTACAGGCTGAGCCGCCCGAACACCTCGGCCCAGAAGGGGCCGAACTGGTTGACGTAGTTGTTGATCGGCTCGTGCTGCTTGACCACCGTGCCGATCACCGACGCGATGCAGATCACCGTCAGCAGCGAAATGGCGAACCGCATGGACGACAACAACTCCGCCACGTCGCGCATCACGCGCGAGCCGGAGTCGATCTGCAAGCCTTGGGTGGAAACGGTCATGAGCGGATGGAAAAAAGGCGGGCCTTGTTCAATCAAGACCCGCCCTGTCTGGGATACAACTTGTGCCTGGCGGTTCAGTGCATCGTGAAGATTTCGTGCATTGTGCCGCCGACCATCAACGTCCGCTTATATCCCCGCCCACCGGCGGGGCATGGTGCGTGCGCGGCCCGTCAGGCTCAGCGCAGGCCGGCGATGTAGTCGGACACCGCCTTGATTTCGCGCTCGGTCATGTAGGCGGCGACCTGGGTCATCTGGGTGTTGTTCTTGCGTGCACCTTCGCGGAAGCTGCGCAGCTGGGTGGCGGTGTATTCGGCGTGCTGGCCCGACAGGCGCGGGTACTGTGCCGGCATGCCGGCGCCGTTGGGGCTGTGGCAGGACGCGCAAGCGGCGATCTGGCGGTCGGCGATGCCACCGCGGTAAATGCGCTCACCCAGCTTGACCAGGTCTTTTTCCTTGGCGAAACCGGCCTTGCCCTTCTGGCTGGTGAGCCAGTAGGCCACGTTGCGCATGTCGTCGTCCGACATCGCCGAGGCAAAACCCTTCATCACCGCGTTGTCGCGCTTGCCGGACTTGAATTCCTGCAGCTGCTTGACCAGGTACTCGGGGTGCTGCTGGGCCAACTTGGGGTTGGCCGGGATGGACGAGTTGCCGTCGGCCGCGTGACAGGCCACACACACCTGACCGTAGAGCGCCGCCCCCTTGTTCAGGTCGGGTTTGACGGCCTGGGCCTGGGCAGACAGGGCAACGAGGGCCAGCGCTGCGGCGCTGAAAAGGGTGGCAAACGGTTTCATGTCAAAGGCAATCAACGTGGGCGATCTTCACGCGGTTTACGAAACACCTGCACCAGGCCACCGAAGGTCCCCCGCGCAGGCGCAAAACACGCCCATTTTACAATGGCCGCAAAGGCGCCCCCACATGAACGACACCACCCCCTCCGCGGCCCCGGCCGCAGCCCCCGACGTGGACGCCAAAATCGCCCATGGCTGGCTGCACACGGCCCGCTTCCTGACCACCGCGCCACAGCTGGAATTCCTGCCCGACCTGTCGGTGCCGGAAATCGCCTTTGTCGGCCGCTCCAACGCCGGCAAATCCACCAGCATCAACACGCTGACCCAACAAAAGCGCCTGGCCTTTGCCTCCAAGACACCCGGCCGCACCCAGAGCATCAACCTGTTCTCGCTCGGCAAGCAGGGCGTGACCGACGCCGTGCTGGCCGACCTGCCGGGCTACGGCTACGCGGCCGTGCCACGCGAGGCCAAGCTGCGCTGGCAGCGGGTGATGGCCAACTACCTCAAGACGCGCAAGAACCTGCGCGGCGTGGTCCTGCTGTGCGACCCGCGCCTGGGCCTGACCGAGCTGGACGAAATCCTGCTCGACATCATCCGCCCACGGGTGGAGGAAGGCCTGCAGTTCCTGGTGCTGCTGACCAAATCCGACAAGCTGACCCGCGCGGAGGCCAGCAAGGCGCTGTCGATTGCGCGACTGCAGGCCGGCGGCGGTGAGGCGAAACTGTTCTCGGCGCTCAAGAAGCAGGGCCTGGACGAGGTGGCCCAACTGCTGTGGCGCTGGGTGCGCACCGCCCCGGCGATCGAGGCGGCACAGGCCCCCGAAACCGACAACCGCCCCCCCGAAGACATCACGCCCCCATGATCGAGACCACCGCGCTCCCGCTGCCCCACGGCATCACCCTGACGTGCCGCAGCAGCGGGGAACGCGGTCGGCCGGTGCTGCTGTTCCTGCATGGCTTTCCCGAGGCGGCCTTCGTCTGGGATCCGTTGCTGGCCCACTTTGCGCAGCCGCAGCACGGTGGCTACCGCTGCGTGGCGCCCAACCTGCGCGGCTACGCCGGCTCCAGCGCGCCCACCGAGGTCACGGCCTACCGGGCCAAACACCTGGTGTTGGACATCCTGGCGCTGATCGACGCCGAGGCGGGCGGCCCAGGCGGCAGGCTGGCGGCCTTGGTGGCCCATGACTGGGGCGGCGCCGTGGCCTGGGGCCTGGCCGCCCAGCACCCAGAGCGGCTGGAGCGCCTGGCCATCCTCAACTCGCCCCATCCCGGCACCTTTTTGCGCGAACTCCAGCAGTCGCCGGCCCAGCAACAGGCCAGCGCCTACATGAACTTCCTGTGCCGGCCCGACGCCGCGCGGCTGCTGGCCGAGGACGACTTCCGCCGCCTGTGGCCCTTTTTCACCAACATGGGCGCCGCCGATGGCCCCCACGCCTGGCTGACCGACGCGGTGAAAGACCAGTACCGCGCCGTGTGGCGCCAGGGGCTGGAGGGCGGACTCAACTACTACCGCGCGTCTCCGCTGCGCCCGCCCACCGCGGACGACCCGGGCGCGCGGGCGGTGAGCCTGCCGCGCGCCCTGCTCGACGTGCGGGTGCCCACCCACGTGTTGTGGGCCATGTACGACACCGCCCTGCCACCGGCCTTGCTCGATGGTCTGGAGGTCTACGTGCCGCAGCTGCAGCTGACCCGCGTGCCCGATGCCACGCACTGGATCGTGCACGAGCAGCCGGAACGGGTGACGCGCTGGCTGGCCGCGGCGCTCGACTGATCAGTCCCGCCCGCCATACACCGAGGCCTCGCCCGGCGGCCGGGTCTTGAAACGCTTGTGCACCCACCAGTACTGGTCGGGCATGTGGGCTATCCAGGCTTGGAGGCGCTCGTTCATCAATGCGGTGTCGGCCACCACGTCCTCGGTCGGGAAACCCTGCCAGACCGGATGGGCCTCGACCTCGTAGCCGGTGGGCGTGAGCCGGGTGGTCAGGGGCACCACCTGGGCCCGGCCCAAGCGCGCAAACCGCGACAGCGAGGGCACGGTGGCCGTGGGCACGCCGAAGAAGGGCACGAAGATGGACTCCTCGGGACCGAAGTTCATGTCGGGCAGCAGGTAGAGCAGGCCGCCCTTGCGCAGGCTGCTGACGATGGGCTTGACACCGTCGTCGCGGTTGAGCAGGCTGACATCGCCAAAACGCGAGCGCCCGACCTTCATCCATTCGTCCACCGCCCGGTTCACCTGGGTGGTGTAGATGGTGGTGAAGCGGCGGTCGGCCGCCATGGCCAGCGCCATGGCGCCGGCGTCCAGTCCGTAGAAATGGGGGGCGAACACGATGGTGGGCGCCTGCCCCTGGAAGACCTGCCAATCACCCACACGCCGAAAGCGCGACTCCAGCACGGACCGGGGCGCGTGCCAGAGCCAGCTGCGGTCCAGCCAGGCCTGCATGAAGTACACAAAATTGCGCCGCACCATGGCCTCGCGCTCGGGCTCGGACAGTTCGGGGAAACACAGGCGCAGGTTGGTCAGCGCGATCTTGCGGCGCCGCCCGGCCACGGCGTGCAGCGCACGCCCCAGCAGCCAGCCCAGGGCCCGCACCCACGACAGCGGCAAAGGCGCCAGCAGGCGCATGAAAAGAATGGCGGTTCGGGACAACATCACAACTCGGCGCGCGGCTGCTTGTAGCGCGCATAGCCCCACAGGTACTGCGCGGGGTTCTGGCGAACCAGGGTTTCCATGGCCTGGTTGATCTGCAGCACGGCGGCGTCCAGATCATCCGACAAGGGCTGCGGCATGGTTTGGCAATGCAGGCGAAAACCCCGGCCCCAGGGCAGGCGTTCGCCCCAGACCAGCAGCGGCACCGCCCCGGTCTGCTGCACCAACCGGGCGGCCAGGGTCATGGTGTAGGCCGGCTTGCCAAAAAACGGCGCCCACACGCCCATGCCCTCGGGCGGCACCTGGTCCGGCAGCAGCCCCACGGCATGCGTGCGGCGCAAGGCCTTGATCATCTGCCGCACACCGGCCAGCGTGGCCGGGGCGGTCTCCAGCCCCGGGGGGGGGGGGGGGG
>NZ_JASATI010000051.1:0-33846 GCF_038440225.1 Hydrogenophaga sp. OTU3427
CCCCCCCCCCCGCCCCCGCGGCGGGGGGCCCCGCCGGGCCCCCCCGAGGCACCGGCGCGCGCGCCGGTGCCCATGCAGGGCCGGGTGCTGCTGGTGGAAGACCAGCCGGTCAACCAGAAGCTGGCGATGGCGGTGCTGGCCCGCATCGGCCTGAGCGCCGTGCTGGCCACCAACGGGCAGGAAGCGTTGGCGTGCCTGCGCGAGCAGACCTTTGACCTGGTCCTCATGGATTGCCAGATGCCGGTGATGGACGGCTACGAGGCCACCGCGCGGCTGCGCGCGGGCGAAGCCGGCGAGGCGGCACGCGGCGTCACGGTGCTGGCGCTGACCGCCAACGTGATGCCCGAGGACGTGGTCCGCTGCGAGGCCGCGGGTTTCAGCGGCCACGTGGCCAAACCCTTCACCGTGGACATCCTGCGCGAGGCCTTGCTGCCCTGGCTGGCTCAGTCTTCGGTGGCGTAGATCGGCGTGTCGCTGTCGCCGGTGCGCCGGCGGTGGGGCGCGGCCTGACAACGCGCCAGCACGGACTTCAGCTCCTTCACCTGGATGGGCTTGGTCAGGAAGCCATCGCAGCCCGCGGCCTCGGTGTCGCGCTGGGTGGCTTCCATCGCGTTGGCGGTCAGCGCCACCACGGGCACCTGTCCGCGCGGCGGCGGCAGGCGGCGGATGTGGCGGGTGCTGTCCAGCCCGTCCATGTCGGGCATGTGCAGGTCCATCAGCACCAGGTCGAAGGCCTGCGTCCGCACCTGCTCCAGGGCCTGGCGGCCATTGCCGGCCGGGTGGACTTCGTGCCCCATCTTCTGCAGCAGCGCGGTGGCCAGTTTCTGGTTGACCGGGTGGTCGTCCACCACCAGCACCTTCAGCGGGGCGGGCGCCGTGGCCGGGGACGGCTGGGCATCGGGCGTGGTCGGTGGTGGTGCGGCCGTGTCCACGAAGGCGGCGTCGGCCTCGTCCCGTGTTTCGGTGGGCAGCACCAGCGTGAACACGCTGCCCTGGCCTTCACGGCTCGTGAGGTTGATCTGGCCGCCCATCATGTCCACCAGCGAGCGCGTGATGTTGAGCCCGAGCCCGGAGCCGCCATGGCGGCGCTGCAGGCTGGAGTCGATCTGGTAGAAGCGCTCGAACAGGCGGGCGGTGGCTTGTGCGCTCATGCCGATCCCGGTGTCGCGCACGGTGAACACGAGGGTCACGCTGTGTGCCTGTGCGCCCTCGTGGGCCTGCACCTCCAGATCAATGGCGCCACGTTCGGTGAACTTGACGGCATTGCTCAGCAGGTTGAACAGCAGCTGGCGCAGCCGAGTGGGGTCCAGCCAGACGACACGTGGCAGCCCGGGGCGCAGGTGGGTCCGGAAATGCAGTCCTTTCTCCCGGGCCTGTGCCTGCATGGGCGTGATGACGTCCTGCAGGACCCGCTGCAGGTCCATGGCCTCGGGCTGGATCTTGAGCTTGCCCTCTTCGATGGCGGCCATGTCCAGGATGTCGTTGAGCAGGGTCAGCAGATGCTGCGCCGACTCGGCGGCGGTGCGCAGGTAATCGCGCTGCTGGGTGTCCAGCGGGGTCTCGTGCAGCAGCTGCAACATGCCCAGCATCCCGTTGAAGGGCGTGCGCAGCTCGTGGCTCATGTTGGCCAGGAAATGGCCCTTGCTCACGTTGGCCTGTTCGGCTTGTTGGCGGGCCTGGTCGAGGGCGCGGTTGAGGTGTTCGAGCGCTGAGCGTTCGCGTTCCTGCCGGCGCTGCCTCACCACGATGGACAGCGCGACCAGCACCAGCAGCAGGCCTTGGGCCGCGAACAGGCTGACGATCAGGCGGTTCTGGCTGCGCAGCGTGGTGATCTGGTGCTGCATCTGGCGCGAGATCAGCGAATTCGACGCCAGGGACAGCGCCTGCACGTCGGGGCCCAGTGCCTGGAATTCGGCGGCCAGCGCCAGCAGTTCGTCGGCGTGGGCCGCGGGTTGTTCCATGAGGGGCGCCAGGCGGTCGACCAGGCCTTCGATCGCGGGCACCGCGTTCTGGTATTCGTTGTGTTCCCGCAGCGGCTCGATGCTGGGGCTGGTGGTCAGCAGAGTGAGGCGGCTGAGAAAGATGTCGTGGCGCAGCATCAGCGCGTCCCAATCGGCGGGGCGCCGGGCGTCGATGAGTTCGAGCGCGGTGCGCAGGCGCAGGAACTCGCGTTCGAACTGGAACACCAGCGCCGTCACCGAGTCCGCCTGCATTTGTGCCGCTTCCTCGGCCAAGCGGGCCTGGCGAAGGAAGATGCTCATCAGCACCGCCAATCCGGCCAGCAACAGCCCGGTGGCCAGGGCCAACCAGACCCAGAACCGCCTCGTCGCCTGGTGTCGACGCATGCCTATTCGATTTCGAGGGCGCCCAGCTGCCAGATCGCACGCTCGTAGTAGACGGCGTTCTGCAGCGCCGGGTTGCTGTCGAAGGGGTAGACGATGAACAGCGGGCCCTTGGTGCGCACGGGGATGGGCTGGTCGTTCATGCGGTGGGCCAGCACCATGTCGAACTGCCGCGTGTCCTCGAGGGGGATGTTGATCTTGTAGTCGTTCAGGGCCACGGCCTTCAGGGTGTTGCCCTGCGCTTGCACGGCCGCCAGCACGTCGCGCAGCAGCGGCCCACTGAACTTGACCGGTGCCTTTTCCCAGGGGGTCATGGTGGTGAAGGTCTTTTGCGGCAGGGCCTGCAGCATGGCCAGGTCAAACACGGCCGTGCCGCCGCGGTTGCTGGCGCCGATCTTGCCCTTGACGGTGAGCACCACCTTGCCTTTGGGCGCGTCCAGCGCCCAGGCCGCCGGCGCTGCGCCGATGAACGTGCCCAGCAGACCGGCCACGAGCAGGGCCATTTTTGTGCGACGGGAAAGCAGTGGCATGGTGTGGATGTCCTTGTGGTTCGGTCAAACAGGGCGCCGGGCCAGGCGGTGGGCGCAGGCGCGGCGCGAGGGCTTCACAGAAATGTAGCGCCATGGTGACCCATGCCACCGGTTCAGCCAATTTCCATGCATAAATCATACCAATTCGCATTTAATATGGCATTTGTCGCGTATTAAAAGAATCATTTTTGACGACTGAAGGCATCCGGAGCGACGCGGGAAGGCCAAGCGGGGGTGTCGTGGGAAATGGGGCGAAAATAGGTCCATGGCCCCGATGGTGAAATCGGTAGACACAGCAGACTTAAAATCTGCCGCCCTTTGTCGGGCGTACCGGTTCGAGTCCGGTTCGGGGCACCAGGAATGCCGTTTCAAGGCGACGTGACGGCCAGCCATTTTTGAGAGTACAGACCATGACCCCTTACGACGCCCCCTTCGAGATCCATGTGCACGGCGACGTGACCTTGCGCGACGACGTGGCCTTTGCCCAGATCCAGGAGGCGCTCAAGCCCCTGTGGGTCTACGCGGGCGCCAAGTCGCTGGCCGACGGTGCCCCCAGCGCCTACGAGGACGAGCCGGGCATCCGTTTCGACGCGCCCCAGCACCTGCTGCAAATCTGCTGGACCGTCACCGGCGACGAGGATTTCCGCCAGGTGATCGAGGAAGCCTGCATGGCGCTCAACGACATCGCCGCCGCCGGCGCTGCGCTGGAGGTGTCCTTCTACGACGTCGAGTTCGACGAGGAGAGCGAGGACGAGGAGGCCGAGTCGCGCGACGACTTCATGATGTGTTTCGTCGGCCCGACGCCGGCGGCCATCATGCAGGTGCAGCGCGACCTGCTGGTGCAGGATGTGGTCCATATCATGGAGCGCCACTTCGACGCCGCGGAGCTGGGCGACGTGGTGGGCGCCATCGACAAGCTGTTCGCCAACCGCTTCGACGCGCTGATCAACTCCATGCAGCTCGGCCGCCCGCCGCGTGGCATGGGGGGCTCCTCGGGCGGCCACGGCGGCCCGCGCAAGCCGCGCCACCTGCACTGACACGCTTCCGTGTCGCAGCCGCCACGCACCGCCATGGGTGAACCCACGCCCGGCGCGCTGAACCCCGGCGTGCGCCGGCGCGAGGTCTTTGGCTGGGCCATGTACGACTTCGCCAATTCCGGCTACACCACCGTCGTGCTCACGGCGGTGTTCGCCGCCTATTTCGTGGGCGGGGTGGCGGGCGGCGCGCCCTGGGCCACCTTTGCCTGGACGGCGGCTCTGAGCGTGGCGCACGCGCTGGTCATGTTCACCATGCCCACCCTGGGCGCCTGGGCCGACCTGCGCGCCAACAAGAAGGCCTTGCTGGCCTGGACCACGCTGGGCTGCGTGGCCAGCACGGCGGCGTTGGCACTGGTCGGCCCCGGTGACGTGGCGCTGGCGGTGCTGCTGGTGGTGTTGTCCAGCACCTGCTTCTTCTGGGGCGAATCGCTGATCGCGGCCTTCCTGCCCGAGCTGGCGCGCCCGCAGGCCATGGGCAAGGTCAGCGGTTGGGGCTGGAGCCTGGGCTACCTGGGGGGCATGCTGGCGCTGGGCCTGAGCCTTGGCTATGTCCTGTGGGCACAGGGGCAGGGCCTGCCGGCCTCGCATTTTGTGCCCGTCACCCTGCTGATCACCGCCGCCATTTTTGGTGCGGCCTCGCTGTTCACCTTCGCGCTGCTGCGCGAGCGTGCGCGGCCCAACCCCCAGGCGCTGGCGCAAGGGGGCCTGGCGGCCTCGCTGCAGCGGCTGGCGCGCACCTGGCGGCAGGCGCGGCACTACCGCGATTTCATGTGGCTGCTGGCCTGTGCCGTTGCCTACCAGGGCGGCGTGGCCGTGGTGGTGGCGCTGGCCGCCATCTACGCCGAGCAGGTGATCGGTTTCGCCCAGCAGGAAACCATGGTGCTGATCTTCGTTCTCAACATCGCCGCCATGGCCGGTGCCTTCGGCTTCGGCTACGGGCAGGACCGCCTGGGCCACAAGCTGGCCCTGGGCCTGACGCTGGCCGGCTGGGTGGTCACCTGCGTGATCGCGGCGGCCACCACCACCAAGGGCGGTTTCTGGTGGGCGGCAGCCATCGCCGGGCTGTGCATGGGGTCCAGCCAGTCGGCCGGCCGCGCCATGGCCGGCCTGCTGGCGCCGCCTGCGCAGCGGGCCGAGTTCTACGGCCTGTGGACCCTGGCCGCGCGGCTGGCCAGCATCATCGGCCCGCTCACCTACGGTGGCATCACCTGGGCCACCGGTGGCGACCACCGCCTGGCCATCCAGTCCACCGCCGCGCTGTTCGCCATCGGCCTGCTGCTGCTGTGGCCGGTCAACATGGCGCGTGGCGAACGCGCCGCCGCGCAGACCCCGCAGTGACGGCGCCGCTCAGGTACCTGTCGGCCTACAGCCCCGAATTGCAGCAGCAGGCGCGTGAGCTGCTGAGCGGCGGGCGCCTGGCGCCGTGGTTGCTGGCGCGCCATCCCCAGGCGCATGGCAAACGCAACGATGGCGCGCTCTACGCCCACGTGGAGGCACTCCGGCAGGCCCACATGCGGCAGACGCCGCGCCTGGACCGGGTGTGTTTCGACAGCAAGCTGCACGTGGTGCAGCACGCGCTGGGTCTGCACACGCGGGTGTCGCGGGTGCAGGGCAACAAGCTCAAGGCGGCGCGCGAGATCCGCGTGGCGGCGGTGTTCCGCGACGCACCCTTGCCCTTCCTCGACATGATCGCGGTGCACGAACTGGCCCACCTGCGCGAGCGCGAACACGACCGCGCCTTCTACCGCCTGTGCACCCACATGCTGCCCGACTACCACCAGCTGGAGCTGGAACTGCGCCTGTACTTGACCCACCTGGAGGCCGGGGGCGAGCGGCTGTGGGCCGCGCCTTCAGTCGATTGATGCCGTCGGCAGCGCCACCCGCGCGCAAGCCGTGGGCGGCAAGCCCAGCCACTGCGCCGCAGCCGCCTGCAGGGCCGCCAGATCTCCGGTGGTGAGCAGGCGCACGCTGTCCGCCGTGTCGCCTGACGCGTCGCCCGTGGTGGCCAGCCGGCCCGAGCTGTCGAGCAGGCGCCGGGTCTGCCGGGCCACGGGCTCGCCGGTGTCGATCATCCGCACATCCGGCCCCAGCAGTGCGCGCAGTTCATCGCGCGCAAACACGTAGTGGGTGCAGCCCAGCACCAGGGTGTCGATCTCGCCAGCGCCGGTGCCAAAGCGGCCCATGGCCTGGGTGTAGCGCGCGCACAGGGCTTGCACCTCCAGGCGGGCGGCGGGGTCGGTGGTGCGGTGTTCGATGGCACGCGCCAGCCCGTCGCAAGGCTGCAGCACCCATTCGATGTGGGCGGGCTGCGCGGCTTGCAGCTGCGCGAAGCGGCCACTGCCCAACGTGCCGCGTGTGGCCATCACGCCGATGCGACCGGTGTGCGTGAGCCCGGCGGCCGGCTTCAGCGCCGGCTCCACACCGACGATGGGCAGATCGGGGTGGTGTTGGCGCAGGGCGTCGATGGCGGCGGCGGTGGCGGTGTTGCAGGCCACCACCAGCGCCTGGATGCCGTGGGCGGCGCACAGGTGCTGGGTGATGGCGTGGGTGCGAGCCGCCACAAAGGCGTCGCCGCGTTCGCCGTAGGGCGCGTGGCCGCTGTCGGCCAGGTAGACGAAGCGCTCCAGCGGCAGTTCGGCGCGCAGCGCCTGCAGCACGCTCAAGCCGCCGACGCCACTGTCGAAAACGCCGATGGGCGACCTCAAGGTGTCAACCCGCGATCGCGATGCCTTTGAACTCGCCGGAGGCGATGCGCTTGCTCCACTCGGCTGGACCGGTGATGTGGGCACTGGTGCCGCCGGCGTCCACCGCCACGGTCACCGGCATGTCGACAACGTCGAACTCGTAGATGGCTTCCATGCCCAGGTCCGCGAAGCCCACCACCTTGGCGGTCTTGATGGCCTTGGAGACCAGGTAGGCGGCGCCGCCCACGGCCATCAGGTAGGCCGACTTGTGCTGCTTGATGGACTCGATGGCGACCGGGCCGCGCTCGGCCTTGCCGATCATGGCGATCAGGCCGGTCTGGGCCAGCATCATTTCGGTGAAGCCGTCCATGCGGGTCGCGGTGGTGGGGCCGGCGGGGCCCACGGCCTCGCCCTTGACCGGATCGACCGGGCCGACGTAGTAGATCACCCGGTTGGTGAAGTCCACCGGCAGCTGCTCGCCCTTGGCCAGCATGTCCTGGATGCGCTTGTGCGCGGCGTCGCGGCCGGTCAGCATCTTGCCGTTGAGCAGCAGGGTCTGGCCGGGTTTCCAGCTCGCCACTTCGGCGGGCGTGAGGGTGTCGAGGTTGACGCGCTGGCTCTTCTGGGTGTCGGGTTCCCAGTTGACGTTGGGCCACAGGTCCAGGCTGGGTGGGTCGAGGTAGACCGCGCCGCTGCCGTCGAGCACGAAGTGGGCGTGGCGGGTGGCCGCGCAGTTGGGGATCATGGCCACCGGCTTGCTGGCCGCGTGGGTGGGGTAGAGCTTGATCTTGACGTCCAGCACGGTGGTCAGGCCGCCCAGGCCTTGCGCGCCAATGCCCAGGGCATTGACTTTTTCGTACAGCTCCAGCCGCATTTCCTCGACGCGGTCGAGCTTCTCGCCCTTGGACGCCTTGGCCTGCAGTTCGTACATGTCGATGTCGTCCATCAGGCTTTCCTTGGCCATCAGCACGGCCTTTTCGGCCGTGCCGCCAATGCCAATGCCCAGCATGCCCGGCGGGCACCAGCCGGCGCCCATGGTGGGCACGGTCTTGAGCACCCAGTCGACCACGTTGTCGCCGGGGTTGAGCATGACCATCTTGGACTTGTTCTCGGAGCCACCACCCTTGGCCGCGACGGTCACTTCCACCGTGTTGCCGGGCACCAGCTCGGTGAAGATCACGGCCGGCGTGTTGTCCTTGGTGTTCTTGCGCAGGAACTGCGGGTCGGCCACGACCGAGGCGCGCAGGGTGTTGTCGGGGTGGTTGTAGCCGCGGCGCACGCCTTCGTTGATGGCGTCGTCCAGGCTGCCGGTGAAGCCTTCCCAGCGCACGTCCATGCCCACCTTCAGGAAGACGTTGACGATGCCGGTGTCTTGGCAGATCGGGCGGTGGCCGGTGGCGCTCATCTTGCTGTTGGTCAGGATCTGCGCGATCGCGTCCTTGGCCGCCGCGCTCTGCTCGCGCTCGTAGGCGCGCGCCAGGTGGGCGATGTAGTCGGCCGGGTGGTAGTAGCTGATGTACTGCAGGGCGCCGGCGATGGATTCGATCAGGTCGGCTTGGCGGATGGTGGTGCTCATGTCTGGACTCCGATGGGGAAGGTTGGCTCAGTGTTTTTCAGCGTGCGACATCAGCTTGTCGGTGTAGGCGATGGCCATGGCGCTGAGCAGGAACACGACGTGGATGGTGGTTTGCCACATCAGCACCTTCACGTCGTAGTTGGCAGCGTTGATGAAGGTCTTGAGCAGGTGGATGGAGCTGATGCCGATGATGGACATGGCCAGCTTGACCTTGAGCACCGAGGCGTTGACGTGGCTCAGCCACTCGGGCTGGTCGGGGTGGTTTTCCAGGTTCATGCGGCTGACGAAGGTCTCGTAACCGCCGACGATGACCATGATCAGCAGGTTGCTGATCATGACCACGTCGATCAGGGCCAGCACCACCAGCATGATGATGGTCTCGTTCAGGCCGGTCATCTGCACGTCGCTCTTGTAGCCGATGCTGGCGATCAGCTTGTCCAGCGCGACCTGGTTGCCGAAGGCGGCCTCGATCAGGTGCACCAGTTCGACCCAGAAATGGAAGACGTAGATGGCTTGTGCCGCGATCAGGCCGATGTACAGCGGCAACTGCAGCCAACGGCTGGCAAAAATCAGGTTGGGCAGACTGCGCGCGCTGGGCGCGGGTTTGGGGGAGGGCGGCTGGGACATGGATGTGGGGCGGAGGGAAAATCGCCCGTTATTGTAGGTGGCGGCCCGTACCCGACACGCCGGGCGGGGCGGGACGCCGAGAACTGGCCGGACGCGGTGTAAGTGGCTCGTAAGAGCCCGAACGCACAGTGCGGCCGGTTCGCAATGAGCGACTATGTCCGACAACATCCGAGGAGACCGCAGCATGTCCGCACCATCGTCCGCCATCCAGTCCACGCTGATTGAAAACCGGGTGTTCGAGCCCAGCGCCGCCACCGTGTCGGCGGCCCGCATCGGCGGCATGGCGGCCTACCAGGCGCTGTGCGCCGAGGCCGAAGCGGACCTGGAGGGTTTCTGGTCGCGCCTGGCCCGCGAAAACCTGAGCTGGCACAAGCCCTTCACCCGCACGCTGGACGAGTCCAACGCGCCTTTCTACAAGTGGTTCGAGGACGGCGAGCTCAACGCCTCCTACAACTGCCTGGACCGCCACATGGGCACGGCGACGGAGAACAAGACCGCCATCATCTTCGAGGCCGATGGCGGCGAGGTGACCAAGGTGACCTACAAGGAGCTGCTGGCCAAGGTCTCGCAGTTCGCCAATGCCTTGAAGGCGCGTGGGGTGAAGAAGGGGGACCGGGTCGTCATCTACATGCCCATGACCATTGAAGGCGTCGTGGCCATGCAGGCCTGCGCCCGCATCGGCGCCACCCACAGCGTGGTGTTCGGCGGTTTCTCGGCCAAGGCGCTGCAGGAACGCATCCAGGACGCCGGCGCCGTGGCCGTGGTCACCGCCAACTACCAGCTGCGCGGTGGCAAGGAACTGCCGCTCAAGGCCATCGTCGACGAAGGCATCGCCATGGGCGGCTGCGAATGTGTCAAGGACGTGATCGTGTTCCAGCGCACCCCCACCGCCTGCAACATGGTGGCCGGTCGCGACAGCCTGATGCACGAGGTCATGGCGGGCCAGTCCACCGACTGCCCGGCCGAGATGGTGGGCGCCGAACACCCGCTGTTCGTGCTCTACACCTCGGGTTCCACCGGCAAGCCCAAGGGCGTGCAGCACAGCACCGGCGGCTACCTGCTGTGGGCCAAGCTGACCATGGACTGGACCTTTGATCTCAAGCCCAACGACGTGTTCTGGTGCACGGCCGACATCGGCTGGATCACCGGCCACAGCTACGTGGCCTACGGTCCGCTGGCCGCAGGCGCCACCCAGATCGTCTTTGAAGGCGTGCCCACCTACCCGAACGCGGGCCGCTTCTGGCAGATGATCGAGCGCCACAAGTGCAGCATCTTCTACACCGCGCCCACGGCCATCCGCTCGCTGATCAAGGCCGCCGAGGCCGACGAGAAGGTGCACCCGGCGCGCTCCGACCTGAGCAGCCTGCGCTTGCTGGGCTCGGTGGGTGAGCCCATCAACCCCGAAGCCTGGATGTGGTACTACAAACACGTGGGCGGCGAGCGCTGCCCCATCGTGGACACCTTCTGGCAGACCGAAACCGGCGGTCACATGATCACGCCGCTGCCCGGCGCCACACCGTTGGTGCCCGGCTCCTGCACGCTCCCGCTGCCCGGCATCATGGCCGCCATCGTCGACGAACAGGGCGGTGACATGCCCAACGGCGCGGGCGGCATCCTGGTGGTCAAGCGCCCGTGGCCGTCCATGATCCGCACCATCTGGGGCGACCCGGAGCGCTTCAAGAAGAGTTATTTTCCCGAAGAGCTCAAGGGCTATTACCTGGCCGGCGACGGCGCCGTGCGCAGCGCCGATCGGGGCTACTTCCGCATCACCGGCCGCATCGACGACGTGCTCAACGTGTCGGGCCACCGCATGGGCACGATGGAAATCGAATCGGCCCTGGTGGCCAAGACCGACCTGGTGGCCGAGGCCGCCGTGGTCGGCCGCCCCGACGACCTGACCGGCGAGGCCATCGTGGCCTTTGTGGTGCTCAAGCGTTCGCGCCCCACCGGCGAAGAGGCCAAGGCCATCGCCAAGGAACTGCGCGACTGGGTGGGCAAGGAAATCGGCCCGATCGCCAAGCCCAAGGACATCCGTTTCGGCGACAACCTGCCCAAGACCCGCAGCGGCAAGATCATGCGCCGCCTGTTGCGTGGCATCGCCAAGGGCGAAGCCATCACCCAGGACACCTCCACGCTGGAGAATCCGGCCATTCTGGACCAGCTGTCCGAAAACAACTGACGCGTGTGCCCACAGAAAAGCCCGCCGTGTTTCTGCACGACGGGCTTTTTGTTGCTGTTCTTGCGCTTGCTTACTTCAGGCTTAGCACCCAGTTGGCCAGCTGCAGCGCCTCCGCCTGGCTGACCTGCGTGTTGGCTGGCATGGGCACGGCGCCCCAGGTGCCCGAGCCGCCGGCCACGATCTTGGCAGCCAGCTTGGTGGCCGCGTCGCTCTGGCCGGCGTATTTCCTGGCCACATCCCTGTAGGCCGGCCCCACGAGTTTTTTCTCCACGGCGTGGCAGGCCACACATTGCTTGCTCTTGGCCAATGCCTCGTCGGCCAGCACCGGGCCGGCCAGCAGGGCGCTCAACAAACTGATCGTCAAAACACGTTTCATGGCGGTATCCTTCGGTACATGGTGGAGCCAGTTGGCCCGGATTCTATGAGTCCGCCGGCGCGCAGGGGTTCCGCCCGTTCCCAATGTTCCCGCGGGCGTCGACCGTGGTGTGGAGATGGTCATGTGGTTTCTGGGTCTGGGCCTGGTGTTGATGTTGCTCAAGTATTTCGGCTGGGGGCCGGTGGCGCAGTGGGCGTGGTGGGAAACCATGGTGCCCTTGGGCCTGGCCGTCGCCTGGTGGAGCTGGGCCGATTACTCGGGCTACACCAAGCGCAAGCGCATGCAAAAGGAAGCCCAGCGCCACGACGAGCGCATCGAGCGGCTGAAGAAGAACATGGGGCAGATCCACCGACCCAAGTGATGGCCCGGCGCGTCGGGGCGCCCGGCGTGGCCCGGGTGTGCCGGGGTGTTCACCCTAAAATGCATTGAACTGTTGCCCACCTTGCCGCCGTGTTGTCGGCCCCGGGCGGGACCGACCATCCACCACCCCGCAAGCGGCAGAGGACATGCCTTGAAAATCGTACTGGCCATGTGCAGCATGGTCGCCCGTTCCGGTGCCGAATGGTTCGTCAGCGATCTGGCGCTGGCCTTGACCCGCAGGGGTCACTCGGTGGTGGTGTACGCGCCCATCATGGGCGACATGGTCGATGGGTTGCGCGCGCAATGCATCGCCTGTGTGACCGACCTCGCCAGCGTGGCCGTGCCGCCCGATGTGATCATTGGTCACACCCGCGACGAAACCGTGGCCTGCCTGGCCCATTTCCCTGGTGTGCCGGCCATTTCCGTGTGCCACGACCGCACCGCCAGCCACGGTCAGCCGCCGCTGTTTGCCCGCGTGCGCCAGCACGTGGCGGTGGACCTCAACTGCGCCGAACGGCTGTCGCTGCAGCACGGCATACCGCCCGAGGCGGTCCGGATCATCTCCAATGGCGTCGATCTCGGGCGCTTCCACCCGCGCGCGCCGCTGCCGGCCCGGCCGCAGCGGGCCGTGATCTTCAGCAACTACGCGACCGACAGCCAAGACACGCGCGAGGTCAGAGAGGCCTGCGCGGCGCTGGGCATCGCGCTGGACGTGATCGGCAGCGGCGTCGGCCGCCAGGCCGCCTCGCCGGAGGACGTGCTGGGCCGCTACGACCTCGTCTTCGCCAAGGCCCGCTGCGCGATGGAGGCGATGGCCGTGGGCTGCGCCGTGATCCTGCTGAACGAGGGCATGGGCTACGCCGGCCTGGTCACGGCGGCCAACGTGGCCGAGTGGCATCCCTGGAATTTTGGCCGCCGGCTCATGCAGGCGCCCATCGAGCGTGACCGCATCGTGGCCGACATCCAGCGCTACGACGCCGGTGATGCCCAGGTCGTGAGCGGGTATGTGCGCCGCCACGTCTCGCTGGCGGCCATGGCCGATGCCTTTGACGCGCTGGCGCGGCAGGTGGTGGCCGACGAAGCCCAGCGGGTGCCGGTGGCCCCCGCGGTGGAAATGCGCGAGTTCGCCCGCCACGTGACGGACAACCAACAGCTTTTCGGCACCGTGCCGCTGGCGGTGCAGACCGGCATGCTGCTGGGCGAGCTGGAGCAGGTGAGGGCGGCGCTCGTGTCCAGCCCCCCCGCGTCGACCAGCGCACCGCTGCCCACCGCCGTGCCCGCCTTGGCGTCGGCGCGCATCGGACCCGACCCGCGGGTGGCCGCGCTCGAACGGCAACTCGGCGCCATGCGCGCCAGCTGGTCGTGGCGCCTCACCGCGCCCATGCGCTGGCTGGGCGCCCGTATCGGCTTCTGAACCACCATGAGCACCCTGTTGCTGATCGCCCACCCGGGCCATGAACTCCGCGTCCTGCAGTGGGTGGCGCTAAACCGCCCCGAGGTGGTCATGCTCACGCACGGCGACGGTTCGATCGGGCAGCCGCGCCTGGCGGATTCGCTGGCGGTGCTGACGGCGCTGGGCGTCCGGCTGCGCGCCGACTGGATCAGCGCCGTGTCCGACCAGGCGATCTACCAGGCCTTGCTTGGCCAGGGGCCGTCGCCGTTGGATGGCTGGCTCGAACGGCTGTCCGAACGGGCGCTGGCGGCCGGCGTGACCACGGTGGTGGCCGACGAGGCGGAGGGCTACAACCCGACCCACGAGCTCTGCCGCGTGCTGGCCAACCGGCTGTGCGAGCGGCTGCGGCGCGGCGGGCACGAGGTGGACAACCTCGAGGTGCCTCTCGTGGGCCACCCCTGCGACCCGGCACGGCGCGCCCAGATGCGGGTGGAGGTGACGCTGTCGCCGGCACAGGCCGCCTGGAAGATCGGGCAGATGTGCGATTACGCGCGCCGTTGCAGCCCGGTGCTGGAGGCCGAGGTGCGGAAGATGCTGGACGATTTTGGTGCCGAAGCCTTCGCCACCGAGTGCCTGTACGCCGCGCGCCGCACCGTCTATGAAGACGACCGCCTGCCCGACGAGAAACCGGCGTTCGAGCGTTTTGGCGAGGCCCGCCACGCCGCCGGCATCTACCCGCACGTGATTCGGGCCGAACACCTGCGTCAACTGGTCAGGCAGATGCATGTGGCCCGCTGACGCCGGTCCTGACCGCAGGCGCATCGCGCTCGTCGGCTTCGGCCGCTTCGGACGCATCCATGCCTTGCGCCTGCAGTACCATCCCGCCTTTGTGCTGGCCTGTGTGGTCGACACCGACGCGCAGGCCCGGGCCGCCGCGCGGGCCACGGGTCTCGTGGCCTGGCCGTCTTTGGATGCCCTGCCGCCGGACATCGAGGCGGCCAGCGTGGTCACGCCCGCCGACACCCACGCCGACGTGGCCGTGGCGCTGCTGTCGCGTGGCCTGCATGTGCTGGTGGAGAAACCGCTGGCCACCCATGAAGGCGACATCCAGCGCCTGCTGGCGGTCGCGCACCGGACCGGGCGCCTGCTGTGCACCGGCCACATCGAGCGCTTCAACGCCTGCCTGCTGTCGCCGCCCTGGGAAGGGCGCCCGCAGCGCCTGGATTTCGAGCGGCAATCCACCGCCGTCGGCAGTGGCCGCAGCGCCGTCATGGACCTGATGGTGCACGACATCGACCTCGCGGCGCACCTGCTGCGCCTGCCCGGCGATGCGGGCTTCCGTGTCGTGTCCGTGGCGGAACGGCACGACCAGGTGCGGGCCGAGGTCGACATGGGGGGGTGCCGCGTGGCTTTGCTGGCCCGCCATGGCGCCGAGCGTTCCAGCGCCAGCCTGCGCTGGGGTGAGGCGAGGGGGCAGGCGCTTGAGTTGTCCGTCCGACCCGCCGCGCACGAAGAGGACGCGCTGACCCGGCAGTACACCGCCTTCCACCACCTGCTCGCGGGACGCAGCGCGACCCTGGCCGACGCCCAGGCCGGCGCGGTGGCCGCGCGCCGCGCGCTGGCCATCCTGGCCGAGCTGTGAACATTCCTTTTTTTCGCAGCCCCTGGCAGGCGGGCCCCGGCGCCGAGGCGCTGACCCGCGCCTGGTCGGGGGTGCTGGCCGACGGGCAGTACATCCTGGGCCCGCAGGTGGCGCGTTTCGAGGCCGCGCTGGGCGCCTGCCTGGGCGGGCAGGCGGTCGCCGGGGTCAACTCGGGCACCGACGCCCTGGTGCTGGCCCTGCAGGTGCTGGACCTGTCGCCGGGCGACGAGGTGGTCTTGCCCAGCTACACCTTCTTCGCCTGCCTGGAGGCGGTGTGGCGTGTGGGCGCCGTGCCGGTGTTGTGCGATGCGCGGCCCGACGACTTCCTGGC
Source organism: Hydrogenophaga sp. OTU3427 (assembly GCF_038440225.1). Classification (NCBI taxonomy): domain Bacteria; kingdom Pseudomonadati; phylum Pseudomonadota; class Betaproteobacteria; order Burkholderiales; family Comamonadaceae; genus Hydrogenophaga; species Hydrogenophaga sp. OTU3427. The sequence goes on from NZ_JASATI010000051.1 coordinate 15,078, forward strand.
CGGCGACGCCGAGATCGCCGCCTGCGTCACGTCGCGCACCCGTGCCGTGCTGGCCGTGCCCTTGTTTGGCGATGCCAGTGCCTTGCCGGGCATCGCCGCGCTGTGCCGCGAGCGTGGCCTGATGCTGGTGGAGGACGCGGCACAGGCCTTGGGCGCGCGCGTGCCCCAGCCAGGCGGTTCGGAGGCCCTGGCCGGCACCCTGGGCGACCTCTCCACCTTCAGTTTCTACCCCACCAAGACCCTGGGCGCGGTGGGCGATGCGGGGGCGCTGACCAGCCGGCACGGCGCGCTGCTCGCGCGCGCCCGGATCTTGCGCAACCACGGTGTCGACGCCGGGCTGCACCACCACCTCGGGCTCAACAGCCGCATGGACGAACTGCAGGCCGTGGTCTTGCAGGCCGGGTTGCTGGCCCTGCCGGGCTGGCTGGCCCAGCGCCAGGCCATCGCCCAGCGCTACCTGGCCGGGCTGGCCGATGCGCCCGGCGTCACGCCGCCGCGCGACACGCCCGGCCACGCGTGGAACTACTTCGTGCTGCGGCACCCGCAGCGCGACACGCTGCGGCAACGGCTGGCCGAACACGGCATAGCCAGCAAGGTGTACTACGACCGCGCCTTGCACGCGCAGCCGGCTTACCTGGCGCGTGGTGCGCCCGTGCGCCTGCCCCATGCCGAGTCGCACGCCGGCCGCGCGCTGGCCTTGCCCCTCTATCCCGGCCTGACCGAGGCCGAGGTGGCGCGGGTGATCGACGCCGTGCGGGAGGCCTGCCAGCGCTGCGCGGCGTGAGCGGCGCCATGGCCTCCAGGCGCAAAAAAGCCCGCGCGGGGCGCGGGCTGTGGATGGCCCGGGGTGCCGGGTGGGTCAGTAGTCGTCCAGCACCGCGCCCTTGCTGGCGCTCGAGGCGTTGAACGCGAACTTGGCCTGCACGCCACGCGTGTAGCGCGGTGCGGGCGGGGTCCAGCCTTCGCGGCGCTTGGCCAGTTCGGCCTCGCTCACATTGAGTTCCAGCACCAGCTTGTGTGCGTCGATGGTGATGCTGTCGCCTTCGTTCACAAAGGCGATGGTGCCACCGGCCGCGGCCTCGGGTGCCACGTGGCCCACCACCATGCCCCAGGTGCCGCCGGAGAAGCGGCCGTCGGTGATCAGGCCCACGCTCTCGCCCAGGCCGGCGCCGATCAGCGCGCCGGTGGGCGCCAGCATCTCGGGCATGCCGGGGCCGCCCTTGGGGCCCAGGTAGCGCAGCACCATCACGTCGCCGGCCTGGATCTTGCCGGCCAGGATGGCGGCCAGGGCCGACTGCTCGTCGTCGAACACGCGGGCCGGGCCGGTGATGACCGGGTTCTTCAGGCCGGTGATCTTGGCGACGGCGCCCTCGGGGCTCAGGTTGCCCTTGAGGATGGCCAGGTGGCCCTGTGCGTACATGGGGTTGCTGATGGCGCGGATCACGTCCTGGTCGGCGCGCGGCTGGTCCGGCACGTCTTTGAGCACCTCGGCGATGGTCTGGCCCGAGATGGTCAGGCAGTCGCCGTGCAGCAGGCCGGCGTTGAGCAGCAATTTCATGACCTGCGGGATGCCGCCGGCGCGGTGCAGGTCGACCGCCAGGTACTTGCCGCTGGGCTTGAGGTCGCACAGCACGGGCGTGCGCTGGCGGATGCGCTCGAAGTCGTCGATGGTCCACTCCACCTCGGCGGCGTGGGCGATGGCCAGGAAATGCAGCACCGCGTTGGTCGAGCCGCCGGTGGCCATGATCACCGCCACCGCGTTCTCGATCGCCTTCTTGGTGACGATGTCGCGCGGCTTGATGTCCTTCTTGATGGCCTCCATCAGCACCTTGGCCGACTCCTTGGCCGAGTTCATCTTCTCGTCGTGGGGGTTGGCCATGGTGGACGAGTAGGGCAGGGAGATGCCCAGGGCCTCGAAGGCCGAGCTCATGGTGTTGGCGGTGTACATGCCGCCGCACGAACCGGTGCCGGGGATGGCGCGTTTTTCGATCTCGGTCAGGTCGAAGTCGCTGAGCTTGCCGGCGGCGTTTTCGCCCACGGCCTCGAACACGCTGACGATGTTCAGGTCTTTGCCCTGGTAGCTGCCGGGCAGGATGGTGCCGCCGTAGACGTAGATGGCCGGCACGTTGGCGCGCAGCATGCCCATCAGGCCGCCGGGCATGTTCTTGTCGCAGCCGCCCACCACCAGCACGCCGTCCATCCACTGGCCCTGCACGCAGGTCTCGATGCAGTCGCTGATGACCTCGCGGCTGACCAGCGAGTACTTCATGCCCTCGGTGCCCATGGCCATGCCGTCGGAGATGGTGGGCGTGCCGAACACCTGGGCGTTGCCGCCGGCTTCCTCGATGCCGGCGATGGCCGCGTCGGCCAGCTTCTGCAGGCCCGAGTTGCAGGGCGTGATGGTGCTGTGGCCGTTGGCCACGCCCACCATGGGTTTCTTGAAGTCACCTTCTTCGTAGCCCATGCCGTAGAACATGGAGCGGTTGGGCGCGCGCGACTTGCCTTCGGTGATGTTGGCGCTGCGGCGGTTGATCTTGATCGGTTTCGTGTCCATGGGCGGAGCCTTCTGTGGGTGCGGAAAAGGCCAGATTGTGCGCTCTGTCCGTGATTGCTTCCAATCCATTTTTTGTCCACTATTGATATGCTTGGCATATGAAAGAGCAGACGAATACGCCGATCGTCGACCTGCGGGTGTGGCGCCAATTCGTGGTGCTGGCCGAAGAGCTGCACTTCGGCCGCGCCGCCGTGCGCCTGCACATGACCCAGCCGCCGCTGACCCAGGCCATCGCGCAGCTGGAGGCCACGCTGGGCGTGCGCGTGTTCGAGCGCAGCCGCCGCCACGTGGCGCTGAGCCCGGCGGGCGAGGCCTTGTTGCCCGAGGCGCGCGAGTTGCTGGCGCGGGCCCAGCGCCTGCCTGGCGTGGCGCGCTCCGCGGCCGCAGGCGAAGTCGGGCGCTTGCGCCTGGCCTTCGTTTCGCCCGTGGGTTTTGAGCTGCTGCCGCAGTGGGTGCGCGGTTTTCGCGCCCATTCGCCCGGTGTGGCGCTGGACCTGATCGAGGCCACGGGCGATGTGCAGCAGGCCGCGCTGGACCGTGGCGAGGTCGACGCGGGCGTGGTGCTGCATTCACCCGGTTTCGCGCCGGCCGGCCTGGCGTCGCTGCCGGTGGCCGAGGAGCCGCTGGTGCTGGCGCTGCCGGCATCCCACCCGCTGGCGACCGCGCGCCGCCTGGTGCCGGCCCAGGTGCTGGCGCAGCCGCTGGTGCTGTTTCCGCGCCGCATCCTGCCCTCCATCTGTGATGCGCTGTTCGCGCTCTACCATGCCCACGGCCAATCGCCACAGGTGGCACAGGAAGCGATCCAGATGCAGACCATCGTCAACCTGGTGGCGGCCGGCCTGGGTCTGGCCTGGGTGCCGCGCAGCGTCACCCGCTTCGAGCGCGGCGGCGTGGTTTACCGTGAGTGGGGGCTGGCGGGTGTGCCACGGTGCGAGACCCGCCTGGTGTGGGCCCAGGGGGACACGCGCCCGGCCCTGGCGCGCTTCGTGGACTTCGTGCGCGAACAGGCACAATCGCCCGCATGTTGATACACCCCCAGATCGACCCGGTCGCCTTGCAGCTCGGGCCCCTGGCCATCCACTGGTATGGCCTGACCTACCTCGCGGCCTTTGGTCTCTTCATGTGGCTGGGCACGCGCCGCCTGTCGCACCCACCGTTCGCGACCCTGCCGCAGTGGACGCGGCGCGATGTCGAGGACATCCTGTTCCTGGGCGTCATGGGGGTGGTGCTGGGCGGGCGCATCGGCTACTGCCTGTTCTACAAGCCGGCCTATTACGTGGCGAATCCGCTGGAGATCTTCGCCGTGTGGCAGGGCGGCATGAGCTTCCACGGCGGTTTGCTCGGCGTGTTGCTGGCCATGGTGTGGTTCGCGCGCAGCCGCCAACGGCCCTGGCTGCAGGTGATGGACTTCGTGGCGCCCTGTGTGCCCACCGGCCTGGCGGCCGGGCGGGTGGGCAACTTCATCAACGGCGAGCTGTGGGGCCGCGTGGCCGACCCGTCGCTGCCTTGGGGCATGGTGTTTCGCGGTGCCGGCGACCTGCCGCGCCACCCCTCGCAGGTCTACCAGTTCCTGCTCGAAGGCCTGCTGCTGTTCGTGCTGCTGTGGCTGTACGCGCGCCGGCCGCGCAAGACCGGCCAGGTCAGCGCGGCCTTCCTGGTCGGCTACGGTGGGTTCCGCTTCATCGCCGAGTTCTTCCGCGAGCCCGACGCCCACCTCGGCCTGCTGGGCCTGGGGCTGAGCATGGGGCAGTGGCTGTGTGTGCCCATGATCCTGGCGGGCTTGGCCATGGGCGTGTGGGCCACGCGCCGAAGCTGACGGCGCGGTGGGCCAGGGCGCGGTAACGCGCCGGCACGTGACGGTGGCCGAGGTGGCGCGTTACCCGCTGGCCAGGGGCGGCGCCGGTGTGACCCACGCGCCAACTGTTCGATCTTGGGTGCAGCATGGCGGGGGTGAGCTAGCGTCTGGCTGTCACCAGCAACTTCTCTTCTTCGGTGCTGTTGCCCCTGGTGCAGGGGCAGGGCATCGTGTTGTCGAGCTACCTCTCGGTGGTCCACCTGGTGCAGTCTGGGCAGCTGGTGGCCGTGCCCTTCGACGAGGCGCAGCTGCAGCAGCGGCGGCTGCAGCTGATGGCGCCGCCGGGTCGGGTCCTGCCGGCCATGGTGCAGGCCTTCGCGCAGGCCATGGGGGTGGCCATCGAACGCCACGGCAAACGGCGTCTGGGCATACGGCGTCGGGTCTGAGAGCCCGCGACCCGGCAGAAACCCGGCAAAAACCCGCTTGACAAACTTCAATCGATGGCTTGTAATTTTGCGTAATTACACGAAATTATGACAAGCGCATCCACCCACGCCGCACCGCAGTCACTTCACGAAGAGGTGGCGACCCGCCTGCGCGAGCTGATCTACAGCGGCGAAGTGCCCCCCGGTTCCTTCATCGACGAGCCGGCGCTGTGCACGCGGATGGCGATTTCGCGCACGCCCCTGCGGGAGGCGCTCAAGGTCCTGACCGCCGAGGGCCTGATGCGCCACGAGCCGCGCCGGGGCTGCTTCGTCAACGAGGTGACCGAGCGCGATCTGGACGAGATCTTCCCGGTCATCGCGCTGCTCGAAGGGCGTTGTGCCTATGAGGCCGCCGCGCGCGTGAGCGACGCCGACCTGCGGGCGCTGGACGGGTTGCACCAGCGTCTGCGCGACTGCGCCCAGGCTGGCCACATCGCCGCCTACTACGAAGCCAACCACGTCATCCACGAAGCCATCATCGAGCTGGCGGACAACCGCTGGCTGGCCCAGGTGATCGCCGATTTGCGCAAGATCCTGCGCCTGTCGCGCCAGCAGTCGCTGCGTGTCGAAGGCCGCATGGAGCAAAGCCTGTCCGAACACATGGCCGTGTTCGCCGCCTTGCAGGCGCGTGACGGCAGCGGCGCCGAGGCGGCCATGCGCACCCACTTGCTGCGCCAGCGCGAGGCGCTGCGCGAACTCTCCCGTCAACAACCCCGAGGCCTGCTGTCATGAGCAACACCACTGAATGGATCGGTCGCAGAGTCTCCAAGCTGTTGCCGTCCAAGCCGCCCCGCGCGGAGGAGGCACGGGCGGTGACCGCGGCTGCCAGCCCATCGTCGGCCCCGGTCGCCGGGCGCGGCAAGCCAGGCGCCCGCTCCACGCGCGAGCGCCTGGAGGCCACGCTGCGCCACGGCGACGAGGCCTTGTCACCGCGCATGCTGCGGCGCGTGCTGGAGGAGCTGCGGGCGATCATCGACCCACGGGTGAGCGAGGTCGAGGGCGGGCGCCGGGCCATGACCATGGCCGCGTGGTACGCGGGTGCCACGCCGGCGCGCCGGCGCGACCTCTGGCTGCTGATGAGCGAAATGTTCGTGGCCGACCCGAAGAAGACCGCCGAGGCCCAGGCCCGCTACGCCGCGGCCCTGGGCACGCCCGACGAAGCCGCCGCCGAGGTGCACTACCGGCGCGCCACGGTGTCGCCACGGCGCAGGTTGCTGCAGCGGTTCAGCGTCTACCCCGGCGGCGTGCAGTTCCTGGTCGACCTGCGCGCTGAGCTGCAATCCCAGCTCAGGAACGACAAACGCCTTCAGGCGCTGGACGTCGAGATGGAGTACATGTTCTCGACTTGGTTCGACGTCGGTTTCCTCGACCTGCGCCGCATCAGCTGGGACTCGCCGGCCTCGCTGATCGAGAAGCTCATCCAGTACGAGGCGGTGCACGACATCAAGAGCTGGGCCGACGTCAAGAACCGCCTGGACAGCGACCGCCGCTGCTACGGCTTCTTCCACCCGCGCCTGCCGGGTGTGCCGTTGATCTTCGTCGAGGTGGCGCTGGTCGACGAGATCGCCAGCGACATCGTGCCGCTGCTGGACGAGTCGGCCGCCGCCGCCGACCTCAGGAAGGCCACCACCGCCATCTTCTATTCCATCAGCAACACGCAGGTGGGCCTGCGCGGCGTGAGTTTTGGCGATTCCCTGATCAAGAACGTGGTGGACACGCTCAAGCAGGAATTCCCGCAGCTCAAGACTTTCGCCACGCTGTCCCCCATCCCCGGTCTGCGGGGCTGGCTGGCTCGCCAGGCGGGCGCCGAGCTGGCCCGGCTGGACACGCGCGAGCTGCGTGAACTCGGGCGCGCGGTGGGCTACGAACCACCTGCCGCCGAACACCTGCTGGCCGCGCTGGACAAGCCGCTGGCGCTGGACGCCAAGTCGCCGGTGCGCCGTTTCCTGATGGCGGCCGCCGCGCGTTACCTGGGCCAGCAGTGGCAGGAAGGCAAGCCGCTGGACCCAGTGGCGCGTTTCCACCTCGGCAATGGCGCCCGCGTCGAGCGGCTCAACTGGGCCGGTGACCCCTCGCCCAAGGGGCTCAAGCAGTCCTACGGCCTGATGGTCAACTACCTCTACGATCTGAAACGGCTGGACCGCCACCGTGCCCAGCTGGCCCAGGGCCGCATTCCCATGTCGGGTGATGTGGAGGCCCTGCTGAAGGCCTGAGCCCGACCGCCCGCGCGATTTCCCAACCGGCCGGAACCACCCGGCCCCCATAACGACTGGAGACAAACGATGAACCACTCTCTTGACCGCCGCAGCCTGCTGCGCCAAGCCTCGGCCCTGGCCGGTTGGGGCGCGCTGGGCACGCTGGGCCACGTGCCGGCCCACGCCCAGAACGCCTGGCCGAACAAGCCCGTGACCATGGTCGTGCCCTTCCCGGCCGGTGGAGGCACCGACGCATTTGCACGCCCGCTGTCTGCGGCCTTCGCCAAGCTCACCGGCCGCCAACTGGTGATCGACAACCGCGGGGGCGCGGGCGGTACCCTGGGGGCGGGCATCGCGTCGCGGGCCGCGCCCGATGGCTACACCCTCTTCATGGGCGCCGTGCACCACGCCATTGCGCCCTCGATGTACCCCAAGCTGGACTACGACATCGAAAAGGACTTCGTGCCCATCGCCCTGGTGGCCAACGTACCGCAGGTGGTGGTGGTCAATCCCAAGAACGTCAACGTGCCCGACTTCAAGGCGTTTCTGGAGCTGATGCGCAAGAACCCGGGCAAATACAACTACGGCTCGGCGGGCACCGGCACCTCGCACCACCTGGCGGGCGAGCTGTTCAAGCAGCAGAGCAAGACCTTCATCACCCACATCCCCTACACCGGGGCCGGCCCGGCCCTGCGCGACCTGGTCGGTGGCCAGGTGGACATGATGTTCGATGGCCTGGGCTCCTCGGCCACCCACATCAAGAGCGGCCGCGTCAAGGCCCTCATGGTCTCGGGCAACAAGCGCAACCCGGCCTTCCCCGACGTGCCCTCGGCCGCCGAGGTGGGTCTGCCCGACTACACCGTGACCACCTGGTACGGCGTCTGGGCACCCAAGGGCACGCCACCCGACGTGCTGGCCCGCATCGGCGAGGAGATCCGCCGCTGTGGCGCCAGCGACGATGTCAAGACCGCCTGGGCCAACAACGGCGCCGAGTTTGCCAGCCTGACACCGCAGCAGTTCAGCGGCTTCGTCAGCGACGAGGTCAAACGCTGGGCGGCGGTGGTCAAAGCGTCGGGCGCGAAGTTTGACTAACCCCCCGCGCCGCCTGCGGCGTCATCCTCCCAGCGGGCGATGCGAGCGGACCGGCGAAGCCGGCTCCGCCGCATTCCCGGGTGGGGTTGGGGCGTGCCTGAGCATGTGCCCTTCGGGGCGGGTCACAGATTTTTTTCACGCGATACTCCTATGAGCCAACACAACCTCTTTGCCGCCCTGCGGGCCGCCTTTCCCGCCGATCTGGACCGCACGGCCATCGAAACCGACAACGGGCTGGCCTACTCTTGGCGTGACATCGACCGCGCCACCGCCATGGTGGCCAACCTGCTCGGTTCGCTGGACATCCCGCCGGCCTCGCGCATTGCGGTGCAGGTGGAGAAATCGGTGGAGGCGGTGGTGCTGTACCTGGCCACGCTGCGGGCGGGCCACGTGTTCTTGCCGCTCAACACCGCCTACCAGAGCGCCGAAATCGACTACTTCATCACCAACGCCGAGCCGGCGGTGGTGGTCTGTTCGCCGGTCAACTTCGGCTGGGTCAGCAAGATTGCCTTCAGGGCCGGCACGCAGCATGTGTTCACGCTCGGCGACGACCGCAGCGGCTCGCTGCTGGAGCGCGCGGCGCACTGCAGCGACCAACACACCGTGGTGGCGCGTGACCCCGACGATCTGGCCGCCATCCTCTACACCAGCGGCACCACCGGCCGCAGCAAGGGAGCCATGTTGTCGCACGACAACCTGCTGTCCAACGCGCGTGTGCTCAAGGACTACTGGGGCTGGAAGCCGGGTGACGTGCTGATCCACGCGCTGCCCATCTTCCATGTCCACGGCCTGTTCGTGGCCCTGCACGGCGCCCTGATCAACGGCAGCAAGATCCTGTGGATGGCCAAGTTCGACCCCAGGCGCGCGATCGCCTGGATGGCAGAGGCGACCGTCTTCATGGGCGTGCCCACGCTGTACGTGCGCATGCTGGGCGAGGCCGGTCTCACGCGCGAGGCCACGGCCCACATGCGCCTGTTCGTGTCGGGCTCGGCACCGTTGCTGATCGAGACCTTCAACGACTGGCGCGGGCGCACCGGCCACACCATCCTGGAGCGCTACGGCATGAGCGAAACCGCCATGCTGACCTCCAACCCCTATGCGGCCGACGCGCGTTTTGGCGGTCAGAGCGAGCGTCGAGGTGGTACGGTGGGTTTCCCCCTGCCGGGCGTCGAGCTGCGCGTCGCAGGCGACAACAACAAGCCGCTGCCGGTGGGCGACATCGGCGCCATCCAGGTGCGTGGACCCAACATCTTCAAGGGCTACTGGCGCATGCCGGAAAAGACCGCCGAGGAGTTCACCGCCGACTGCTTCTTCAAGACCGGTGACGTGGGCAAGGTGGACGAGCGGGGTTATGTCACCATCGTCGGGCGCAGCAAGGACCTCATCATCAGCGGCGGCTACAACGTCTACCCGGCCGAGATCGAGGGCTACATCAACGACATGCCCGGCGTGGCCGAGAGCGCGGTGGTTGGCGTGCCCCATCCCGACTTTGGCGAGGTGGGCGTGGTGGTGGTGATCGCCAAGGCCGGCGCAACGCTGGACGCCGATCGCATCATCGCCGACCTCAAGGCCAAGCTGGCCAACTTCAAGATCCCCAAGCGTTGCTTCGTGGTGGCGGAACTGCCACGCAACACCATGGGCAAGGTGCAGAAGAACCTGCTGCGCGAACGCTACGCCACGCTGTTTGCCCCCGGTGCGCGCTGAGGCGCTGACGCCAGAGGTGCCAGCCAGCGGCTGCACAGCAGGGCGGCGAGCGCGGCCAGCGACGCGCAGGCGAACACCGCCTGCAGGCCATCGGCCATGCGCGTGCCCAGCAGCCCGGCCATCAGCGCCACGCCGAGGCTGCCGCCCAGGCTGCGCAGCATCACGGGGGTGGCCGTGGCGATGCCCATGAACTGTGGCGGCGAGCTGCGCTGCGACACCACCGTGACGATGGGAAACAGCAGGCCCAGGCCCATGCCGGCCGGCAGCAAGCAGGCCGAGATGAGTGGCGCCGAGGCGGGGGCCCAGGCCAGCGACAGCGCCAATGCCAGGAAGGACAGCAGCAGCAAGGCGCTGCCCACACCGGCCAGCCGGCGGGCGGCCACCTGCGCGCGCAGCAGCTTGCCACTGGTGACGGCGGCGGCGGTGATGCCGGCCATCAGCGGCAACAGATGCCAAGCCGACGCCGTGGGCGACAGGTGCAGCATGGTTTGCAGGTACTGCGGCACGAAGACCACGGCGGCGTACATTGCCACGCCGGAACACAGGCCGATGGCGGCCGTGGCGGTGTAGGCGGGGTGGCGAAACAGGCCGGGCGGCACCAGCGGATGCCCGGCGCGGAACTGGCGCCAGACGAAGGCGGCACCGGCCTTGGCGGCGACGGCCAGCAGCACGCCCAGCGACAGCCAGGCGGGCAGTTGCAGCTTGCCGTGCTGTGTGGCCAGCAGCGTGGCGACCAGCGCCAGCGTCAGCGTGGCCGCGCCCCACCCATCGATGGATGCCGCCTGCCGTGGCGAACGCGGCGTCGTGCGGGCCAGCACCAGCCAGGCCAGCAAGGCCAGCGGCACGTTGATCCAGAACGCCCAGTGCCAGGAGACGTGCTCCACCAGCCAGCCGCCCAGCAGCGGGCCGAACATGGTGGCGACACCGTAGCTCGCGCCCAGCATGGACTGGTAGCGCCCACGTTGTTCCGGCGGGAACAGGCTGGCCACGGTCAACATGGTCAGCGTCAACAGGCCACCACCACCCGCGCCCTGCAGCGCACGCGCCATCACCAGTTGCGCGAGGGTCTGGCTGGCGCCGCAAGCCAGCGAGCCCAGCAGGAACAGGGCGATGGCCAGCAGCAGCATGGGCTTGCGGCCCAGAACGTCGGCCAGGCGGCCATAGAGCGCGATCACCACCGTGGCGGCCAGCAGGTAGGCCGAGAACACCCATGCCAGCGGCAGCGTGCCGGGCAGGTCGTGCGCGATGGCCGGCAGCGCGGTGGACAGGATGGTCTGGTCGAGCGCGGCCAGCACCAGCACCACGACCAGCATGGCGAAGGCGAGCAGGGGCCTGGTGGTGGGCGAGGGCAGGGCGGGGTGGGTCATGGCCGCAGTGTCGCGGGCGTTTTCATGTCTGTACAGTGCAATGTTTGGAACACATACTTGCACCAGATGAAAGATTACGACCTCAACCTGCTGCGCGCGCTGGACGCGTTGCTGAGCACCGGCAGCGTGACCGGCGCGGCCGAGCGCATGCACCTGAGCACGCCGGCCATGAGCCACACATTGGCGCGCCTGCGGGAGGCGTTTGCCGACCCGTTGCTGGTGCGGGCCGGGCGGCGGCTGGTGCCCACCGTCCGGGCCCAGGGCCTGGCGGAACCGGTCAAGCAGTTGCTGGCCCAGGCCGATGCGCTGCGCAAGCGCTTGGACACGGGCGATCTGTCCCAGGTGCGGCGCCGCTTTGTGCTGCGCGCGGCCGAGGGCATGTCGGTGGGTTATGGGGTCACGCTGGTGCGGGCATTGACGCAGCACATGCCGCTGTCCAGCCTGCAGTTCCTGCCCGAGAGCCACCACGACCCGGCCGGCCTGCGCGAGGGCCGCATCGACCTGGATTTGGGTTCAGGCCACCGACAGGACCCGGAACTGGTGGTCGAACCTCTTGCCGACCGCAACCTGCTGGGGCTGGTGGCCGCCGACCACCCAATGGCCCAGGGACGGGTGACGGCGCGGCGTTTTGCCGCCGCCCGGCATGTGGAGGTGCTGACCCATCCGGGCGAGGCGTCGGCCGTCGACGTCGAACTGGCGGCGCACGGCCTGCAGCGCAACACCGTGCTGGTGGTGCCCAGCGTGTTTGCCGCGCTGATCGTGTGCGCCCGCTCGGACCTGGTGGCCTGCGCGCCCGAGCGGACCGCGCGTGCCATGGGCGCATCGCTGGGGCTGCACATGTTCAAGCTGCCGCTGAAGCTGCCGGCTTCGCCGCTGCGCCTGGCCTGGCACCCGCGCCAGCATGGCGACCCCGCGCACCGCTGGCTGCGCGAGACCTTGCTGGCGGCCCTGCGCCAGCCACGTTGACGTGCTCCGTCAGCGCAACACCAGCACGGGGATGTGCGAGTGTGTCAGCACCTGGGTGGTTTCGCTGCCCAGCAGCAGGCGCTTGATGCCGCGGCGGCCGTGCGAGGCCATGACGATCAGGTCGCACTTGCTGCGCTTGGCGTTGGCGATGATGGCCTCTGAAACCAGATCGGACTTGGCGGTGATGGCCTTGACCTTGATCTCGCGTTTCTGGCCCGCCGCCTTGACGGCGTTGACCACCTGCATGGCCTCTTCCTGCCACTGCGCTTCGATCTTGCTGATCTCGGCCGCGGCCAGGGCCACGCCACCTTCGAAGTAGGTCTGCGGGTAGCGCGGGATCACCTTCAGCGCCACCAGCTCGGCGCCGGTCAGGTCGGCCAGCGCCAGACCATGTTCGACCGCTTTTTGCGACAGCTTGGAGCCGTCGGTTGCAACCAGGATGCGCTTGTACATGGTGTGTCCTTTGTGTTGTGGGAGGGGCCGTGCCATTGTGGCGCAGCCCCCTTGGCTTTCCAAGTCCAAGGCTAGCAGCACGGAGCCGGCCCGCCTTGACCTAAATCAAGCACGTGTGCGGTGGTTTGACTTAAGCTTGGCGTCCATGACCGATGCCGCCCGCGCGAGCGTTCCCCCGCCCTGGCCCGAGGCGCCCGTGGGCCAGGGAGCGGCCATCGGCGGGCCGTCCCTGCCGACGGGTTCGCTGGAGGTGAACGACGATTTTTCGGCGCTCGACGATCCGGACGAGCAACGCGCCTTCACCGACTTCGCCGACCCGGCCCAGGGGGGCGCGGCCACGTCGCTGCTGGTGGTGCAGGGCATGCACTGCGCGGCCTGCGCCGACACGGTGGAGGCGGTGCTGTTGTCCCAGCCTGGCGTGCTGCGGGCCGAGGTCAATGCCGCCAGCCGACGGCTGAGCCTGCAATGGGACCCGGCGCTGGCGCGCCTGTCCGCCCTGTCCGGCGCGGTGGGGCGCGCGGGTTACCGCCTGCTGCCGCTGTCGCAGGCCTTCAGCCTGGGCCAGCGCCTGGCCGAGACACGCAAGGCGCTGTGGCGTCTGTTCGTGGCCGGCTTCTGCATGATGCAGGTCATGATGTACGCGTGGCCGTCCTACGTCACCGAGCCGGGCGAGATACCGGCCGACATCGCGCAACTGCTCAGCTGGGCAAGCTGGGTGGTCAGCGTGCCGGTGGTGCTGTTCGCCAGCGGGCCGTTTTTCGCCGGCGCCTGGCGCGACCTGCGCCAGGGCCGCGTGGGCATGGACACGCCGGTGTCCCTGGGCATCCTGGTGACCTTCCTCGTCAGCACGGCGGCCACGCTGGAGCCCACTGGCCCCTGGGGCGCGGAGGTTTGGTTCGACTCCCTCACGATGTTCGTGTTTTTCCTGCTTGGTGGCCGCTACCTGGAACTCAAGGCGCGCGACCGCACCGCTGGCGCGCTGGACGCGCTGGTCAGCCGCCTGCCCGAGACCTGCGAGCGCGAACTGGCTGGCGGCGGCCACGAGCAGGTGGCCGTGCGCCGCCTGCGCCAGGGCGACGTCGTGCGGGTCCTGGCAGGCCAGGCCTTTCCTGGCGATGGCGAGCTGGTCGAGGGCAGCGCCAGCATCGACGAGGCCCTGCTGACCGGCGAGGCCCGCCCCGTGACCCGCCGCCAGGGCGAGATCGTGGTGGCCGGCAGCTTCAACCTCGCAGGCCCGGTGCGTGTGCGTTTGACGGCCGTGGGCGCCGACACCCGCTTCGCCCAGATCGTGGCCCTGATGGAGCGCGCCGCCACCGACAAGCCGCGCCTGGCCGTGCTGGCCGACCGTTTGGCCGGGCCCTTCCTGGTGCTGGTGCTGCTGGCCGCGGCCGGTGCGGCCCTGTACTGGTGGCCCACCGATCCGCACCGCGCCATCGCCACGGCGGTGGCTGTGCTGATCGTGACCTGTCCGTGCGCGCTGTCGCTGGCCACGCCAGCTGCCATGCTGGCCTCGGCCGGCGCGTTGGCCCGTCGTGGGGTGCTGGTGCGTCGCCTGCAGGCCTTCGAAGCACTGGCCAGCGTGGACGTGGTGGTGTTCGACAAGACCGGCACCCTGACCGAGGACCGCGCGCGGCTGACCGCCGTGCACACCCGCGAGGGCATGACGCGGCCGCGCGCCCTGGCGCTGGCGGCGGCGCTGGCCGGTGGATCACGCCACCCGGTGGCGCGCGCCATCGCCCGCGCCCACGCCGAAAGCGCGCCGGTGCCGGCACCGGCCATGGCCGCCATGACCGTCACCGAAACGATGGGGCAGGGCATGCTCGGCGTGCTGGACAACGGCCGCGAACTGCGCCTGGGTTCGCCCCGTTTCTGTGGGGTGGACGACTTGGTGCTGGCCGCGCGGGGCGTCAACCCGCATGGCGCGCCCCGCGCCCACCTGAGCGATGGCGACGGCTGGCTGGCCACCTTTGTGCTGGACGAGGCCTTGCGCCCCGACGCCGCAGCCACCGTGGTGCGCCTGCTGGCCGAGGGCCTGCAGGTGCGGCTGCTGTCGGGCGACCACCTGGTGGCGGTGCGCCGCGTCGCGCAGGAGGTGGGCATACGCGACGTGGTCGCCAGCGCCAGCCCCGAACAGAAGCTGCAGGACATCGAAGCCCTGCAGGCCAGGGGCCTGCGGGTGGCCATGGTGGGCGACGGCCTCAACGACGGCCCGGTGCTCGCCCGCGCCGACACCTCGCTGGCGCTGGGCCACGCCCTGCCGCTGGCCCAGGCGCAGTCCGACTTCGTGCTGCAGGGCGGGCGCCTGGCCGACGTGGCCGACGCATTTGCACAATCCCGGGCTACCATGCGCATCGTGCGTCAGAACCTGACCTGGGCCGCGGTCTACAACGCGGTCTGCGTGCCCCTGGCACTGGTCGGTTGGATGCCGCCCTGGCTCGCGGGCCTGGGCATGGCAGGGAGCTCACTGTTCGTGATCGGCAACGCGCTGCGGCTGGCCCGCCGTGGTGAAGCCGCCACACCCGTGCTGGCCGCCGCATCCTTGGCGAGCCGGGCAGCTTGACACCCAGAAAGGGCTCCCGTGGACGTTCTCTACCTTCTCATTCCCCTCTCGGTGCTGCTGGTGCTCGGCATCATCGCGCTGTTCGGCTGGGCGCTGCACAGCGGCCAGTTCGACCACGTCGAGCGCGAGGGCGAACGCATTCTCGACAGCGATTGACCTAGGTCAATCCCCTGTGGCGGACGGCCGGTGACACTCGGCCAAGGATTATTGAGAGGAGTTTCTGTATGTCTGTGAATACAAAGGCCAGCCAGTCGGCGGTCTACAACGACAAAGTCGTCAGGCAGTTTTCCATCATGGCCGTGGTCTGGGGCGTGGTGGGGATGCTGGTGGGCGTCATCATTGCCGCCCAGCTGACCTGGCCAGAGCTGAACCTGGGCATTTCCTGGTTGAGCTATGGCCGGCTGCGCCCGCTGCACACCAACGCGGTGATCTTCGCCTTCGGTGGCTGCGCGCTGTTCGCCAGCAGCTACTACGTGGTCCAGCGGACCAACCAGGTGAGGTTGTTTTGCGCGCCGCTGGCCGCCTTCACCTTCTGGGGCTGGCAACTGGTCATCGTGCTGGCCGCCATCACCCTGCCGCTGGGCTACACCAGCGGCAAGGAGTACGCCGAGCTGGAGTGGCCCATCGACATCCTGATCACCCTGGTCTGGGTGTCCTACGCCATCGTCTTCTTCGGCACCGTCGGCATGCGCAAGGTGCGCCACATCTACGTGGCCAACTGGTTCTTCGGCGCCTTCATCCTGGCCGTGGCCGTGCTGCACCTGGTCAACAGCGCCGCCATTCCCGTCGACCTGTTCAAGTCCTACTCGGCCTACGCCGGTGTGCAGGACGCCATGGTCCAGTGGTGGTACGGCCACAACGCGGTGGGCTTCTTCCTGACCGCCGGCTTCCTGGGCATGATGTACTACTTCATCCCCAAGCAGGCCGAGCGCCCGGTCTACAGCTACCGCCTGTCCATCGTCCACTTCTGGGCGCTGATCTTCACCTACATGTGGGCGGGTCCGCACCACCTGCACTACACCGCGCTGCCCGACTGGGCGCAGTCCATCGGCATGGTGTTCTCGCTCATCCTGCTGGCGCCCAGCTGGGGCGGCATGATCAACGGCATCATGACCCTGTCGGGCGCATGGCACAAGCTGCGTGACGACCCCATCCTGCGCTTCCTGATCGTCTCGCTGTCCTTCTACGGCATGTCGACCTTCGAAGGTCCGATGATGTCCATCAAGACCGTCAATGCGCTGTCGCATTACACCGACTGGACCGTGGGCCACGTGCACTCGGGCGCTCTGGGCTGGGTCGGCTTGGTCACCATGGGTTCGCTGTACTACCTGGTGCCGCGCCTGTACGGCCAGAAGAAGATGTATTCGGTGCCCGCCATCGAGTTGCACTTCTGGGTCGCCACCATCGGCATCGTGCTCTACATCGCCGCCATGTGGATCGCCGGCGTGATGCAGGGCCTGATGTGGCGCTCGGTCAACCCCGACGGCAGCCTGACCTACACCTTCGTCGAGTCGGTCAAGGCGACCTTCCCCTTCTACGTCATCCGCCTGCTCGGCGGCCTGCTCTACCTGGGTGGCATGGTGGTCATGGCCTGGAACGTCTTCATGACCGCGCGCCAGGGCCTGCAGGCCGGCGCCGTGCCGGAAGTCCGCATCCCGGCCGCCAACGCCGCACACGCCTGAGCGCCCTAGGAGTCCTACATGGCCAACAACAACGACATCAAGGGTTTCACCCACGAGCGGATCGAAACCAACAACTTCCTCATGATCGTGCTCATCGTGCTGGTGATCGCGGTCGGCGGACTGGTGGAAATCGTTCCCCTGTTCTTCCAGAAATCCACCACGCAGCCGGTGGAGGGCCTCAAGCCTTACACCGCCCTGCAGCTGGCGGGCCGCGACGTCTATGTGCGCGAGGGTTGCTACAACTGCCACTCGCAGATGATCCGTCCCTTCCACGCCGAGACGCTGCGCTACGGCAGCTATTCGGTGGCGGGCGAGTTCGTCTACGACCGGCCCTTCCAGTGGGGCTCCAAGCGCACCGGCCCCGATCTGGCGCGCGTGGGCGGCCGCTACAACGACGAGTGGCACCGCATCCACCTGACCAACCCGCGCGACCTGGTGCCCGAATCCAACATGCCGGCCTACCCCTGGCTGGAGAAGGCCACCGTCAACGAAAACGGCCTGCCCCGTCGCATGCAGGTGCTGCGCACGCTGGGCGCGCCCTATACCGACGACGAGATCAAGGGCTCGGTCGAAGCCGTCAAGGGCAAGACCGAACTCGACGCCCTGGTGGCCTACCTGCAGGTGCTCGGCACCGCGATGAAATAAGGACACAGCCATGGACCTCAACGACATCCGCAGCGTGGTGACCGTGATCAGCCTGGCGGTCTTCGTGGGCATCTGCGCCTGGGCCTGGTCGCGCCGCAACCAGGCCGACTTCGAAGCCGCCGCCCAGCTGCCGTTCCAGGACGAGGTGGATCGCTGAGACGCGTTCAAGCACAAGGAAAACATCATGAGCGACTTCACAAGCGACTTCTGGCACCTGTACGTTGCCGGGCTGACGGTGGTCAGCATCATTGCCTGCCTGATCCTGTTGTGGATCTCGGGCACCACCAAGGTCAAGGCCTCGGGCGACAACACCACCGGCCACGTGTGGGACACCGACTTGCGCGAGATGAACAACCCCCTGCCACGCTGGTGGGTCTACCTTTTCGTCATCACGGTGATCTTTGCCCTGGTGTACGCCGCCCTCTACCCCACGCTGGGCAGCTACAAGGGCACCCTGGGTTGGTCGTCCGCCGGCCAGCACGCCGATGAGGTGAAAAAGGCGGTCGACGCCACGGCACCGCTGTACGCCAAGTTCAACGGCCAGCCGCCCGAGCAACTGGCGGGCGATGCCCAGGCCATGGCCGTGGGCGAGCGCCTGTTCATGAACAACTGCGCCCAATGCCACGGCTCGGACGCGCGCGGCAGCAAGGGCTTCCCCAACCTGACCGATGGCGACTGGCTCTACGGCGGCGCCCCCGACGTCATCAAGACCACCCTCCAAGGTGGTCGCCAGGGGGTGATGCCGCCCATGGCCGCCGCGGTGGGCTCGTCCGAGGACGTGCGCAACCTGGCCCAGTACGTGCTGAGCCTGTCGGGCAGCCCGCACGACAGCATTCAAGCCTCGCTGGGCAAGTCCAAGTTCGGCGCCTGCGCCGCCTGCCACGGCGTGGACGGCAAGGGCAACACCGCCATGGGCGCGCCCAACCTGACCGACGGCGTCTGGCTGCATGGCTGGGGTGCCGACGCCATCATCAAGATGGTCAACGAAGGCAAGCACAACGTGATGCCGGCCCAGAAGGGCAAGCTGACCGACGACCAGATCCACGTGCTGACGGCCTACGTCTGGGGCTTGTCCAACAAGCCGGCGGCGAAGTAAGTCAGTTCCTCTTGAGCGGTGGCGGGGCGCCTGTGCCCCGCCTTGAAAGTTTTTGTGAGCACCAGCGACAGCCTCAACAAGGTCATTCCCATCGCCGCCGCGCCGGGGGGGGGGGGGGGGGGGGGGGGGGGGGGGGGGGGGGGGGGGGGGGGGGGGGGGGGGGGGGGGGGGGGGG
>NZ_JASATI010000052.1:0-31490 GCF_038440225.1 Hydrogenophaga sp. OTU3427
ATCTGACAATAGTTTGCTCAAAAATTGAAGGCGCCCGCGTAGGAGCGTACGCTCATACACTCGGAAAGGACCAACATGGTTATTCCCACTTACCAAATTCATCCCGCAGATGCGCTGCGAAATCCCAAGTCGGCTCTCCTGCCTGACCTGCGTAGCACCATGTTTGGTGCTCTGGAAGAGCCAACTTTCGACATGCATCACCAGGATATCCATGCCATTCAGCTCTCGTCTTCAGTACCTGAGGCCGTGGCGATTCACTTTGAGACCGCCCGCAACCTCTGTCTCTACGCATGGTTTGTTTATCGGTTCTACATGGTTTCAGAAGCACAAGCCTTATCTGCGCTGGAGTTCGGACTGCGCGAACGACTGCCTTCGACATTACCAATTAAATATCACAAAAACCAAGATGCGCCCCCCATGTTGGCGGGCATGCTCCGCTACGTCATCGACCAAAAATTGGTCCGCAACGAAGGGTTTCGGCGCTGGCACCAAGCGGCCGAATTGCGTGCAAAGGAACGCGAAACCGATGAGACCATTCAGATGATGATTGAACAGAACTTGACCAGCCTGGAGAGGGACAGCTCGAGACCTCCAAAAATCAAACCTGAAGATCAGCACTGGGACTTCGTGGAGTATCTAAAGAAAGGGCTTCCGTCTCGACGCAACACCCTCGCGCATGGCAGTTCGATGTTGAGTCGCAACGCTTTAAGTACCCTCGAAATCGTCGCTGAAACCCTGAATCAGCTTTTTCCAGTGTCCGGCACGGTGGGAAATAAGGGGGCCTGAGTCACCACTGTAAGCAGTTCGGCTCGGACCACCAAACCACCCGCATCTAAGCGAGGACTAGGACAAAAACAACGAAAACTGAAGGAGCGGAAATCGACAACCGTTGCGATCGGACTCACCCCGCTTGGGCACTGAGTTCCGCAGCGAAATCCAGCACCCGACTCTGGCGTTCGGAATCCAGACCTTCGTACAGGATCAAAAACTCGGCCAGTCGATCATCGTCGCAATAGAAATAGGCCACCGGCACCTTCAGCACCTCGGCTAGGTTCAGGGCCGTGGCAAATGCCGGCTCGTGCACACCCGTCTCGTAGCGGCTCATCCTCGCGCTGCTGGAGCCTTCATCCAGCCCGATGATCACCCCCAGCTTGTCCTGCGGGATCCCCGCGCGATTGCGGGCGGCGCGCAGGCGCCGGCCGAAAAGCGATGAGGGAGGTGACTGCCGAGGCATTCATCGATATTCGTAGAACGCACTGTTCTTTTCTCTACGTTATTCGTAGAATCAAATGATCTACATCGATCCATGGCCCACGCGTGTCCCATCCCAAATCGCTGTCGCTTCGAGACGCCGTTCTGCAGTTCCTCAAGTCCCACCCTGGGCAAGAGTTCAAATCCCGAGAGCTCGCCGATGGCTTGCAGCTGACCTTTCCCGCACGCTTCCAGGGCAAGGCCGCCAAGCAAATAGCGGCCGAGATTGGCGCGGGAGGTCCACAGTGGCTGCAGAAGTGTCCGACGCTGCACCGATCCGAGGAAGCACCCAGGCGGTACTGGTGGTCGGATGACGCAAATGCCACTGTCGCCGAAACACCCGTGGCCGAGCCCGAAACGTCCGTTCAGAGCGAGCATGCCCTGTACCCTCTTCTCGCGACGTTCCTGATTTCCCGCCACCGCAAGATCTACCCCAAGCGGATCGACGAGAAGAAGTCATCGAACAGCCACGGCAAGGAAGGCAACAAGTGGCTGCACCCCGACATGGTGGGGCTGGAAGAGCTGGCCTCGGGTTGGAGCTACGAGATGAAGAACCTCAGCGCCAAGTCCGGCGCACGGCATGCCAAGCTGTGGTCCTTCGAGGTCAAGGTGGATATCCCCCGCAGCAAGGTCCGCGAGTACTACTTCCAGGCGGTCTCCAACTCCAGCTGGGCCAACTACGGCTACTTGGTGGCGGTGAACATCAAGGACGACGCCATGACGGAGCTGCGCCTGCTCAACGAGCTGCATGGCATCGGCATCATCCGGTTGGACCCCGACAACCCGGCCGACGACAGTGCGATTGAAATTCCCGCGCGAGAACGCCTGGAGGTGGACTGGGGCACCTGCAACCGCATCGCCTCGGAGAACAAGGACTTTCTCAAATACATCCAGCTGACCGCCCACTTCTACGACACCAAGACCACCAGCACCAAGGAATGGGACATTCCATCGCACGCGACCTCGGAAGTTTGATGGGCTCTCTGCCCAAGGGGCCTGAAGAATGGGTGAGCCTCGGTGCCTCCGCGCGGGTTGTCGAGGGTGGATATCCAGGCCAGCCCGATCCATCATCGCGTCGTCCAGAAGTTCAAGTCCCAGGGAGTCACCGGATGGGAAGACAAAACCTTGTTCAGCAAGAAGAACCCGGCCTGAGCCGTGGCCGCCCTCAATCGATCGAATACGCGGGCGATCCGGGAGATTGCGACGGTTGTGGCAGGCCGCTGCGGGACGAGCACTTCTTTGCCGAGATGTGCTTGTCCGCCCATGCCGGTGCCTGGGGGTATCTGTGCTGGGTGTGCACGCAGGTGGACCAGGTTCGTCCGGCTTGGGGACAGGCGCAGTTCTATGAACGCCGGGATGGCAATGACAGGCAGCACGGCCTCACCGCAGGCCCCTGGCGGTGTATTGCCGGTGGCCCGCCCGATCAACACAAACAACAAGGCGACCAGGCATGTGGCTGATCACCCCCGTGGGCTTCTTCAGCGTGGTGCGCAAACCCTCCGACCTCAAGAACAAGACGCTGACGGTGCGTGCCCGCGTGTGTTTGGACCTGGAGGCGCTCCAGGCCCAGTACCTGCCCGAGCTGGGTCCCATCCAGGAAAGCCCGGTCAACGACTACCGGTTCCGGGCCGTGGCGCCCCAGGCCGCCGTGGCCCAAGCCATGGCGCGCCTGGTCGAGGACCTGGACTACGCCAACTTCAAGGACGAGGTGGCCAAGCGCCAAGGCCCTGCCCGCTCGCACCTGTACCACGACGTCTGGTCGGTGCTCTATCGCCTGCAGAAACAACCAGCGGCCAAGACCGCGGCCCCCCCTGCCCTGCGCGTGCACCCCAGGCGAGATCATGCAGGCAAGGAGGTGCCCATCAAGCGCCCCAACAAGGCCTCACCTCTGAGCAACTGGGCCCTCCCCGATCAGGTGGCGGCGGTCCTGCCCGAAGGTCGGCTGCCCGCAACCCTGGGTGCTGTCCCATTGGAGCGCTGGAAAAACGCCCCCTCTTCGCCTGATGCGTGGGAGGCGTTGGCACACGCCTCGCTGATCGATGAGCCGGTTTTCAAGGCCCCCAAGGGCCTGGACCCGGCCGCTGGCGTGGTCGTCCAGGAGCCCGATGGGCGCCTCTGGCTGGTGTGCCCAACCAACCAGTTCGGTGGATACGAGATCACTTTCCCCAAAGGGCGATCAGAGGGCAAGAGCTTGCAGGCCACGGCCCTGTGCGAGGCCAATGAGGAGTCGGGTCTGCAGGTGCGTCTTATCCGCCATCTGGTCGATGTCAAGCGGACACAGACCTACACCCGCTACTACCTGGCCAAGCGGGTCGGCGGGTCACCCGCGGACATGGGCTGGGAGAGTCAGTGCGTGACGCTGGTGCCAGCTTCTCAACTTGGCTCGCTGAATCTGAGCCCGCCCGATCTGGATATCGTGCGCGCCCTGCGGGTTTAAGCCCGCGTCCGGAGCAAAAAAACCCGGCACGAGGCCGGGTGGAACCCACATGATCGTGGGCCCGCTCAGGGAGGTGAAGCGGGGGACGCAAGCGTCCGGCACGGAATGTAAACGATATTTGACGAAGGGTTGTGGTAGCGGCGTTTATCCGTCCCTGCCGGGGTTCTGATTCTTTCGCTGGACTGCACGCCAGCCTTCTCACACACTGTTCTCATACCCCGCCAAAACACCCTTATCTCTTGATCCCCATGGACTGGTTCACCCGCCTCACCGGCTTTCGCGAAGGCCCCTACCTTGAAGCCCAAGCCCAACTGGAAGTTCAGGGAAACACCCTGCGTTCCAAGGTCAATGGGCGCGGCTACGGCATCGGCAGCTTCGAGATGCCGTCACTGGGAGAATTGCGGCAACAGGTGACCGAGGGAGCTGGCGCGACAGGCCGCTTGCGCGTGAGCATCGTGACGGGTGATGTGCGGCAGATGCACCAGCGTCCCGAATACGCGGGCGCCCTGTTCCAGGTGGCCAGCCAGTTCAACGCGCTGGAGATGGTGGGTCCCAGCGTGACGCCAGAGGACGGCGTCACGCGCTACGAGCACGACCGCACCCAGGGCCCTGCCTGCGCCATGGCGGCCGGCGCGGCCACCATCTACCGCAACTACTTCGCGCCTGTGGGTGACCAGATAGGCCAGACGGCAAGTCGACAGTTGAACGGCCTCCAGGACGTGGGCGAGTGCCTGAGCGATTCGCTGGGGTGTGCGGTGTCCGACTTCTGGGAAATGCGCAATGGCTACGCCTTGGCCACTCAACGCGGTTTGGAGCTCATATCTGAACACTTGAACCAACTGTCCGCGGCGGACAGGCGTATGTTGTCCGGACTTCTGCGGATCGGACTGCACCACGATGTCGAGGTGACCGACGCCCCCACCCTGCCCGGCCCGCTGGTCAGCCAGGCCTTCTGTTCGGCCCTGCCCGTGGCCTACGGTCGTGTGCCCCAGCCTCACTGGGAGGCCTTTGCGCGTTTGATCTTGAATGCCGCCTACGAGGCGACGCTTCTGGCGGGGGTGCTCAACGCCCGGCGTGGGAAATCCAACATCGTTCTTCTCACTTCGCTGGGGGGTGGCGCCTTTGGCAATGCACCGCAGTGGATCCAGGACGCCATGGCGCAGGCCCTGGACCTGATGTCTGACCATGACCTGGATGTTCGGCTGGTCAGCTACGGCCCACCCTCGCCTGCCCTGCGTGCACTGGTTCGCTGACAACCCAACAAATCTCATATGAGTTCGCCGTCGGCTGTTGACGGTATCTGGCAACCGCTGGGACCGCCCGACTCAACACATCTTGAGAATCGAATGGGCCATACGGCGTAATATGTCAGCCCATGAGCAACATCGCCGACGCCCTCAAACAAGAAATCGCCCGTGTGGCCCGCAAGGAACTCAAGGATGAGATCGCGGCGCTACGCAAACTCGCCAGCACCCACCGCTCCGACATCGCCGCCCTCAAGCGCGAGCTCAAGGCACTCCACGGTGTGGTGAAGGGATTGCAGAAGGGCTTGAGCCGCCCAGCTGCGGCTCCCTCACCTGAACCCCAGGAAACCCAAACCAAACGCCGTGGCGGGTCAACAGAGTTCAGCGCTGAACAACTGGCAACGCATCGCGCCGAACTGGGCTTGACCCAGGCACAAATGGCGCGATTGATTGGTGCCTCGGCCCTGTCGGTCTACAAGTGGGAATCGGGCAAGGTTCAACCCCGAGCAGTCCAGCAAGAGCAAATCGCCGCCGCGCTCAAACTGGGCAAACGCGCGGTCAAGGCGAAGTTGCAAGAACAGGAAGCATGAGCCACGCGTACAAGACGCACACATCCACCCGGTGGGGCGAGCGCAAAAGCACACCGGGGCCCCAGCCCGCGCCCCAGGCACCGCTGGGCGACGCCCGTTTCCAGTCCTTGCTGGCCAAGGCCAACGCCTTCTTTGCCGAGGCCGAGCGCGACGTGGTGACCGAGCGGGCTACGGTGATCGCCGAGATCCAGACGCTGATGGCCGAATACGGCCTGAGCATTGAAGACCTCCTGGACTGAGGTCCACCGGACCGTGGCCAACCGCTGGGCCGCGTTGAACTTCGCCCAGCGTCTCATATCCCAGCTTCATGCCCTTTGTGACCTCCGACTTGACGGCCCAGCCGGCCCCAGCCAACGCCCCTGTCCGCGGGCGCCAAGCCCCTGCTCGCCCACTGAACGCCTGCCAGAACTGCGGTGCCACCAGCTACCGCACCATCATCGAGCGCGACGGCCAGGGCGAGATGAAACCCAGCGGCCGCTACGCCTGCACGGGTTGCAAGCGGGTGTTTTCTGAGATCGATGAGTGGCGAGGTCTCCAGAACAAAGGTTTGCCAGCGGCATAAGGCCACTCCCGCTGCCCTCACAGATGCTGGGTTCATAAACACCCGGCCGACGCCCCGCCCCTCGCCGCCGCGATTGCGCGGGCAATGTCCTCTCGCACCGCCATGGGTTCAAGCCAGACGCGACAGTTGACCAAGGATCTCTGGCCCGTCAGCCCGTCACCTTCTTGGCTGGCCTGGGCGAGCCCCACGGCGCGCACGCGGATCACTTCATGGGTGGGTAGCGCTTGTAAGTCGCCCAGTCCTTGAAGTCGTCGGTCGTTTTGAACATCGATTGAGGAATATCCGTCCGATACGGTTCCTGCCGGTCCAGGGTTGTCGCCTCGATGAAGATCAGGCCGTTGTCCGCATACCAACAACCGGCCGCGTAACCGAACATCCGAGGAAACATCCGGTGGGTGGTGCCCTGGATGAACACCATGCGCATGCCCATACGCTGGCAGCGGGAGACGCCTTTCTCCGCCAGCCCCTTGGGCAGATCGCTGAGGGCGAACTCCAGGCCGAGCCGCCCACCGTCCAGGGACCGAAGGTACGAAGCCACCAAGGCAGCGTGCGACGCGGTTGCCAAGGTGCAACCAGCAACACACATGACGGCGGCGCGACTGAGGTATTTGATGCTCACATCGCCTCCTTACCAGCACCTGAACACCGGCTTGTCATCGATCCAGAGGTAGCTCAGCTGGCGCGTTGAGGTGTCGACGGCAAACATGACTTCCACAACGCGACCACCTTGCCGTCCGCGAAACGACGTCAACGACATGGTGCCGTCTGTCGCGCTGGAGCTGATCAGGTCGTAGTTCTGCAACAAGTCCAGGTTCTCGGCCAGCGCAGCCATCGTCGAGCGGCACATGAGGCGCTCTTGAATGTAGCTGTCGGGCATTTCCTTCTTGAGCTTGGTGGAGACAACCGTGAACGGGCGGTAGTCGGCGGATTTGACGACCTTGTCAGGCTGCGCCGCGGCGCCGTTGGAAAGAACAAAAGACGAGATCAGCAACGCGACAGCGGTCACGCGCCTGGGCAAACGGGTAGGCATTGACAGAATCCTTATCAAGGTGGTGTGAAGACTGGTCAATGCTACCAAATTGGTAGTAAAAGTGTTTGCTAAAACTTTGACGATCTGCCCTTTCTATTGCTTGGGGCAGGCATGTCGGTGTTCGGTTTGCGCTTGAAAGCAGCGCGATTGCAAGCGGGGCTCTCTCAGGAGCAATTGGGTATCGAGGCCGGACTGGATCCCATGTCAGCCAGCGCGCGGATGAACCGCTACGAGTTGGGCAAACGGGCACCGAATTACGACCTGGCTATTGCACTGGGCAAGGTGCTGGGCGTGCCTGCGGCGTACTTCTATGCCGCCAAGGACGATGAAGCCGAGTTGTTGCTGGAGTTTCAGCGACTGTCTGGCGACGCCAAGCGCAAGCTGCTGCAGTCTCTGAGGGCTTAGCCGGCAAACGCTTGGGGCAGCTTTGCGGCAATTCCGGGCCCCTGGATTACCCCCACCAAGTGGGAGCAAGGTTGTGGATAACTACACGCCAAAGGGCGGGAGCCCGCGCTGGGCCTGGCTTGGCGGCTTTTGCTCAAAAAATGGGCGGCCATCAAGCAATGGCGGTATCAATCTGGTGGGCAGGCTTTAACCCATAGGAACCACGACGCCGACCAGTACTGCCAACTTCAGAAGTCTGAACAAGCAGCCAGCGCCGCAATGACGAAGGTTGCAGACTTCTCGATACCCACGGGTTTCGCATCGCTCAGCGCCGCGGCGGCAGCTCCGTCGCAGTTGCCGCTGGGTTCACACGTTCGGCTTGCCACCAGGCCAGGAAACGGGCGAAGTCACGTTTGAATTCGTCCCGCAGTAACTGCTCATAGATGCGGGAACAGCGGGCGGCGTCGCCAAAGCTCAACACCGAACTGGCCGCCTGGCGCTCGCATTCCACGAACTCCTGGCGCAGTGTTTTCGCCGCGGGCTCGGCGGCTACCGGTGACGATGTTACGACCAGGAGAACGGCCCAGACATGGATCGGGAAGTGGCGGACAATCATTGCATCGCTCCATAATAAGTACCCGCGAGGGCATGGCTCGAGTACAGGCGATGCGCCGGCAGAAGTCCTGAATCGCTGCCGCAGCGCGCTGAAATAGGCCGAAAATCAGCCATACGCGACCGCCAGCGGGCCGAAAGGGGCACACGATGTCGCCGGTACCTGCAGTGAACTCAGCCTTATTTCGCTTCAACGGGTTCGTGCTCGATGTGGCGCATCGTTCACTGCGTCACGCTGATCGCGAGGTCGATTTGCGCCCGCGCAGCTTCGAGGTGTTGGCCTACTTGGTAAGCGCCGCCGGGCGCGCGGTCGGCAAGGACGAGTTGCTCCAAGCTGTCTGGCCCGACGTGGTCGTCACCGAGGACTCGCTGACGCGTTGCATCAGCGACATACGTCAGGCCTTGGGCGATGAAGGCCAGCGTGTCATCAAGACGCTGCCACGGCGCGGCTATGTGTTCGTCGCAACGCTGGTGGATGCGCAACCGGCCCAAGAGCCCGCGGCGCAAGTCATGGCGACCCGAGATGCCCGCCATTGGCCCTGGATGTTCGGCGTGGTGGCTGTGCTGGCACTTCTGGTGGGCCTGGCACCGTGGCGTTGGGGCGGACCAGATTCACAAGCGCCACGCCTGTCGATCGTCGTGCTCCCGCTGACGAGCCGCGATGCCGATGATTCCCAAGGGTGGCTGGCCGACGCGGTGACCGAGGAAATCACGGTCGACCTGTCGCGCATCCCCGACGCCGTTGTCATCGCGCGTGGATCGGCCGAAAGCTACCGCGGCAAAGCCGTCGATGCGCGGCAGATCGGCCGCGAACTCGGCGTTCGCTATGTTCTGGAAGGTCAACTCGAGCACGCGGACGAAGGGGTGCGGCTGCTGCTCCAACTCGTCGATGCCCGTCGCGGCTACGTGCTGTGGGCCGAGCGCATCGAAGGCGAACGGCACGACCTGGCCAGCTTGCGGCAGCGTGTCACCGCAACGGTGGCCAATTCGCTGCAAATCAGGCTCGCAGAGGTCGAATCGTCGCGCTCGCGCCAGCTGCCGACGGCCGATTTGGAGGCCCGCGATCTCGCGCTGCAAGCGTGGTCCCGAGGACAACTCGTCCGTACCCCGCAAGTCGTGGTCGAGCAGCGTGACCTGGCGCAGCGGGCGATTGCGCGTGACGCCAACTCGGCCCTGGCATGGGCGGCGTTGGCACGCAGCTATAACTGGGACGTCAGCCACCGCTACCTGCCTCTTCGCGGCGTGACGCGGGAGCAATGGCTGGACCGCGCGATAGAGGCCTCCGATCGCGCGTACAACCTTGATGCCAACGACCCACGGGTAATCAACGCACGTGCTTTCGCGCTGGCGCTGCGCGGACGCTCGGAGGAGGCGCTGTCACTCTATGAGCGCGCGATCGGGTTGAACCGCAACGACGCGCTCGCCTGGTTCGGTATCAGCTATTCGCACGCGACGCTCGGGCACACCAAGGATGCGATCGCGGCGGGGCACGAAGCGATCCGCTTGAACCCCCGCGATGCCAACATAGGGGGGTTCTACGTCGTGATGGCTGCAGCTCATCTTTACGCGGGCGACGACGCCCAGGCCGTCGAATGGGCGCGGCGCTCTGCCTTGGAGAAGCCCGACTTCAGCGTCGCGTATTCGTGGCTCGCCAGCGCTGCGGCTCTCTCCGGCGACACCGCGACGGCGCAAAACGCTCTGGCCACGTTCCGTCGCCTGCTTCCGCAGTACACGGTGACGTCGTTTCGCGCCGAGAAATTGTGCGCCAACGCGCTGTGCGAGTCTCAGCGCGAGCGTTACTACGAAGGACTGATAAAGGCGGGGCTGCCTGAATGAGTGTTGCCTCCTCGGCGCTTGGTCGCCTGCTGGCGACCTTAAAACGCTGAATCGCCCTGGGGCGACTCAGCGTCAGATGCTCATTGCTCGTGGTTCACGCCGGGTTGAGAACCACTCCAGGTGCAAGCTCTCGATCGGCCGACCGCTGTTGACGAAGGCAGCCACCACGCTGCAGATGAACGCCTGCGGTCCGCAGGCGTACACGTGGGTCAGCAAGGGCGCTTTTGTCAGAAGACTGGGGATTTGGAGACGCCCTTTGTTTTCGCTCCAATTCAGGTGAATGCAATGGGCAAAAGGCTGCCGCTCGATCGTGGTCACAAAGGCCGCCCGCCCTGCATGGCGGGCGCTGTAGTGCAGCTCAAAGGCAGCCCCCAGGTTCCACAAGGTATCCACCATGCAGAGCAGGGGCGCGACACCGATGCCGCCCGCCAGCAACAGGCTGTGCACCGCACTGGTGGCCAGTCTGAATTCATGGCGCGGGGCCAGGATGCGCAAGCGGTCACCGGCCTTCACATCATCATGCAGGCTGGCCGATCCGCCGCGTCCATGGTGCTCGCGCAGCACCGCAATGACATACCGGTGGCGCTCGGAGGCCGGATTGCACAGGGAATAGGGACGAAGGTGGCCGCCGGGTGTGAGCACGTCAATACAGGCGCCTGCTTCAAACGCGGGCAGTGCCTCAACGTTGAGCGGCACCAGTTCCAGGCCAACGATGTCCAGCGCCTCGTTCCACCGCCGGGCCACGCGCACTTCGATCCAGTCCGGCTCAGTCATGTTTTCTTCCCATGCCAATAGATGCGGCAATGCTTGCAGCCGCGTCCACAACAGTGCTGAATGGCCGAGACAGGCACGCCGTAGATGGATGATTGATTTTCTGAGGACACACAGCTTGCACCAGGTGACGTGGACATGACCGATGTTGGCATCTGCAAGGGCTCGTTGCGCGACTCGCGCAGCGCCTCCCCCCTCACCAAAGTCACCACCCGGGAGCCGAAGCGATCAGCCATGCCCTGCTCCTTCAGGCGGCAGTAACACCGCTGGGCGATGACAGCAGCGACTGGGTCACCTGCTCGATGCTCCCATGACCGATGCCGATTTCCCGCAGCAGGCTGTCGATCAACGGTGCCTGCGCGCGGTGGCGCAGCGCTGAATTCACCACCTGTTCCGGCAAGCTGGTGGCGCCCTCTTCACCACCATTGCTCTGTGCACCACCCAAGCCATTGACGCTCAGGATCTTGATGCCTTCGATGCGCTCCATCGGACGCACCGACTCGCGGATGATGGCCTCCATCTTGTCCAGCAATTTCTGGCGGAACAAAGACACCCGCGCTTCGGGCGACAGCATGTTGTGCGACTCGTTCATCAGGCGGGCCGCTTCGGCCTCCAGCCCGGCACGCACGCGCGCCGCGACCATGCGGATCTGTTCGGCGTCCGCCTCGGCCATGGCCTGGGTCTTGATCGCTTCACCGCGGTCGATGGCCGCGGTCTTTTCGGCCTGGACGGCCAGGCGCAGTCGCAGGGCCTCCTTCTCGCCAGCTTGCGCGGCGGCGATCAGCTCGATGGCCTTCTTGCGTTCGGCGCTTTCCACCTCACGGGCCGTGTAGACCTTTTCTTCAGCCACCACCGCCAACGCCCGAGCGGCGTCGGATGCGGCCTGTGCTTCGGATTGCGCCTTGGACTGCTCGGCCACCGCGATGGCCCGACGCTGTTCGGCCAGCTCCAGAGCTGTGCGACGTGCCACCTCAGCAGTCTGGAGCGACTGTTCCTTGCCGATGCGCTCCTGTTCCAGCGTTTGCTCGGCGCGCAGGCGGGCGGTGTCGATGGCTTGCTTGGCCCCGATCTGCACGGCCTCTGCATCGCGCTCCTGCTCGGCTCGTTCCTTGACCACATCGGTGCGCTGACGCGCGCGGGCCATCTCCACCTCGCGCTGCTGGCTCAGGCGCGCGTATTCACCGTCACGGTCGATGTCCAGCACCAGCTTCTCGGTCTCCAGGTTCTTGCTGCGGATCGCGATCAGGGTGTTCTGCTCGACCTCGTTGCGCTCCTTCTTGCGCTGCTCGATCTGCGCGGTCAA
This sequence comes from Hydrogenophaga sp. OTU3427, assembly GCF_038440225.1. Classification (NCBI taxonomy): domain Bacteria; kingdom Pseudomonadati; phylum Pseudomonadota; class Betaproteobacteria; order Burkholderiales; family Comamonadaceae; genus Hydrogenophaga; species Hydrogenophaga sp. OTU3427. The sequence goes on from NZ_JASATI010000052.1 coordinate 12,021, forward strand.
CCGGGTCAGACCTTCCGCGTCGAAGGCGTTGCTGGGGTTGAAGTACTCCATCGCCGTCTGATCAAGCTGGGTCAGCGACGCGGACTCCAGCTCCAGGCCGTTTTTCAACAGGTCTTCCGCTACGGTGTCGCGCACCGCTTTCACATAGGTGCCGCGTTTTTCGTGCAAGTCTTCCATCGACATGCCAGCGGCCACGGTGCGCAGCGCATCGACGAACTTGCCTTCGATCAGTTGCTTGAGCTGCTCGGCTTCCATGGTCTTGTAGCCCAGCGTCTGCGCTGCAGCGGCCACCGCCTGCGCGCTGGCTTGGACACGCACGAAGAACTCGGCCGTCACGTCCACCCGCATGCGGTCTTTGGAGATCAGCGCCTTGTCCTGGCCGCGCGAAACCTCCAGGCGGACCGTGTTCATGTTCACCGGAATCGCCTCGTGCACCACCGGCAGCACGAAGGCGCCGCCGTCGAGCACAACCTTTTGCCCACCCATGCCGGTTCGAACAAAGGCACGGTCTTTGGAGGAACGCACATACAGCCAGCGCACCAGCCACACGATTAGCGCCAGGACAATGGCCAGCGCAAGTAAGCCCAAGAGAAATGTTCCGAAGTCAGTGCCCGTCATGATGTCATCCTCGTTCTTGGCTAAGTTCAATAAAGGGGAGTGCGTGCGGGTGTCACACGCTGGCTCGGTTCTGGATCAGGTCGCGCATGGCGTGGCCCAGGGCTTCGCCGAAACGCATGTCGTGCAGGGTGTCGATCGAGTCCACCAGCCGCAGCGCTCGTTGGGGCCTGATGCTGCGCAACAAGCTTCTATGCAAGAGGTCCTGCGTGGCCAGCGACTGACCGCCGCCGCCCAGGCGCGCCAGCATGGCCACCGACGGCTGGGCCAGCGCCAGGTGAACCGGGCCGGAAAAGCCCTCGAGCTGGACCGCCAGCCACTCACTCATGCGCTCGACCTCGTCACGCGAGACCGGCACGATGGAGCCGTCCTGCGCCGACGACAAGACCTCACGCTGCAGCAGCCTGGCCGGCACCGGTTGTCCCAAGGAGAATGTCGCCACCTCCAGCAGCGAGGGCACCAGCAGGTAGGGCACGCCGCTGGCGCGCAAGGCTTGAAAGCGACGCTGCACGGCGCTCAAATCGCCACTCACATGCGCCTGCGACACATCCACCGGCGCCAGATCGATGACGCCGGCAACCAAGCCCGAGAGCGCCAGGCGTTCCAGCGTCTCGGCACCGCCTGCGGCCATGTCAAGCACCAGACCATCGAAGGCATCGCCCAGCGCGCGGCGGGCGTTGCGAACAGCAGCGTCCACCAGATCCAGCGACGTGATGCAGACCAGCGGCTTGGAACCACGGTGCAGTGCGGTCGACTCGCGCAGCATGCCCACCATGGCCGAAGCGGCGTGGGCCAGCAGCGTCTCGCTCACACGGTGCAGTTCGCCGATGGGTGCGGCCATGACCAGCACATCGGACATGGTGCCGGCTAGCGGCCGGTCAGAGACCACCATCTTCGGTAGTCCCATGGGCAAACACAGCGCCCCGGCACACCCCGCAGCCGCCGAGCTGCCACGGGCGAGCACCAGCAGTCCACCCACATCCCGGCGCGTGGCCAGGTAAGCGGGGAAGGCCTCGGCCAGCAGTTCAGGCGAAACGCCCTCTGCCGTGGCAGGTGATTTGCGGTCTGCGCTGGGGTGAAATCGCAACAGCTCCCGTACACCGACCTGCGCCGAAGAGAATCCCGAGCCGGCGATGTCGACAGCGACCACACGGGCACCCAGCTGCTCCAGGCAGCGTTTCACATAGGCCAGTTCGCGCGGTTGTTCACCCCAGCTGCCGGCCAGGTAGATGGCGCGGTCAGCGGTTGCGCCTTCGGCCGCGGTCCATTGGCGTGGCTGCGCAGCTTCGGGGACGAAAACCGGCAGCGCTCTGGCGGTCTCCAATGCCCGCTCGGCGGGCACATCGAAACTGTAATCAGGCAGCGGCGGTTGATCGGAACCGTGCGCCCGAACCACCCGCAGCACCTTGGCTCGACCGGCGTCGGAGCCTCCGTCCTCCAATACCGCTGCAGCTTCCTCGGTGGCTGCCCCGGCTTTCAGCCCCAGCAGACGCTGTTGCAGCGCCCGATCCGCCGCCAGCGTCTGCGCCGGCAAGCAATGGGCAATGCGACCATTGACCATGATGGCCACCTGGTCCGCCACCTCCAACGCCACGCCCAGGTTCTGTTCGATCAACAACACCGACATGCTGCGCTCGTCGGCCAGCGCCTTGAGCAGGGTCGCCACCTGCTCGACGATGACCGGGGCCAGTCCCTCGGTGGGTTCGTCCATCACCAGCACACGCGGGTTGAACAGCAAGGCACGGCCGATTGCCAGCATCTGCTGCTCACCACCGGAGAGCTGGGCACCACCGTTACCGCGGCGCTCGGCCAGGCGCGGGAACACCTGGTACACCCGATCCACCGTCCAGGCGCCCTGGCGCGCGGTGCGCGCGGCCAGTTGAAGGGTTTCGTCCACCGTCAGGGAACGCCACACCCGCCGGCCCTGGGGCACGTAGGCTACGCCCAGTCGGGTGATCTGGTCCGGTGTGCTGCCCAGCAGTTCCTGCCCGGCGAACTGCACCGAGCCGCTGGCCGGCACCAATCCGGTGATGGCCTTGCACAGCGTGGTCTTGCCCATGCCGTTGCGCCCCACCACCGCCAGCACGCCTTGCGGGAGCGACAGCGATACGCCTTGCAACGCATGTGCCTGGCCGTAGAAGACATCCAGATTGTCGATGCGCAGCATCGGCTCCGCGCTGGCGCCAACGGCGGCGTTCGGTTCAGTGCTGCGCATGGCGCCCCTCACCCATGTAGATGGCGTGCACGTCGTCGTTGGCCTGGATCTCGTCCGGCGTTCCGCTGACCAGCACACGGCCGTTGTGCATCACCGTCACCTGCTCGGTCACGGTCAGTGCGATGTCCAGATCGTGCTCGATGATCACGAACCCGATGTGGCGCGGCAATGCGCGCAGCAAAGCGACCAGCTCACGGCGTTCTGCGGGTGACAGGCCGGCGGCGGGCTCGTCGAAGAGGATCAGGCGCGGCGAACCCGCCAGCGCCATGGCGATCTCCAGTTGGCGCTGTTGACCGTGTGACAGGGCGCCCACCGGTAGATCGGCAATGGGGTCCAGCCGACCGTGTGCCAGCAGCGCCTCAACCGCACGCGGCGAACTTTCGTCAGAACGAGGCCGCAACAGGCTGAACCGCCCGGGTGAGGCACCGCGGACAGCCAGGAACAGGTTGTCGCGCACCGACAACTCTCGAAACAGCAGCGAGGTCTGGTAGGTGCGCCGAAGGCCCCGGCGCACCCTCTCGTGGGCGGGCAGATGGGTCACCTCTTCGCCGAACAGCAGCACGTGGCCCGCCGTCGGCGGGAAGTCGCCTGTGATGGCGTTGAAAAGGGTGGTCTTCCCGGCGCCGTTGCTGCCGAGCACGCCATAGCGTGCCCCCGCTTCGACGCAGAAAGACACATCGTCGATGGCCCGAAGGGAGCCGAAATGACGGCTCACGCTCCGAAGCTCCAACGCATGCCCCGACAAAAATCCGGTGCTGGCGGCCGCCCCGCGGCCTCCCGGTTGTGTACCCAACATGGCCATCACCTGCTTCCTGCGACTGCGTTTACTTGCACTCGGGGTTGGTGCGGCTGCCAATGCCCATCTTGTCGAACTCGGCCTTGGACAGGCCCAACATCTGGTTGACGTTGGGAACCACCTTCACCACCTTGTTGTAGAGCGAACCATCGGCCGCCTTGGCCACCTCGGTCAGGTACATGTTGGCAATGGCGTTGCGGTTGCCATCGAGCTTCACGTCGCCCGTCGGCGTTTTCAGCGTCATGGTGGACAGCACATTGCGCAGCGCGGTGTGGTTTGCCGAAAGATCGCCCTTGACCGAGTCCATGGCGTCCAAAGCGGCCTTGGTGTTGACGTAGTAGCCGTGCGCGAACAGCGATGGGCTGGGGAAACCGTCCTTGAAGGCGGCCTTGTAGTCGGCCACGAACTTCTTCCAGGCGGCACTGTCGTTGCCGTCGGCAATCGGACTGGAGGCTGGGGTCCCGATGAGCGAATCGCGGCGTTTGCCCTTGTAGCCCAGCACCGTCTGGTCCACCGTGATGGTGCCGCCAATCAGTGGCTTGTTGCCGCCGTTCTGCTCGTACTGGGTCAGGAAGTTGACCGCATCCGAACCGCCGAGCGCCACGTACACGGCATCGATGTCGGCGGGCAATTTGGCGATGACCGAGGAGTAGTCCTTGGTGCCGATGGGCACCCAGTGTTTGTCCGCCACTTTGCCGCCGGCCTTGCAATACTCCATCATGAATCCGGCCACTTGCGAGTAAGGGAACGCGTAGTCCTCGGCCACCACAACGACCTTCTTGTAGCCCTTGGCAAAGGAATGCGAGCCCAGACCGGCCGACCATTGTGCGCCGTCGGTGGAAAACCGGAAGAAGTTGGGCGCCGGGCTGGAGAGCGTGGCTTCTTGGGCTCCTGACGTGCCGTTCAGGAACGTGGTCTGCAGCTGTGTCTTGGCGTAGTCCTTGACGGCGATGCCTTCTGAACCCGAGAGTGGTCCGATCAGGAGCTGCACCTTGTCCTGCTCGACCAGCTTGCGGGCCGCGCTCACGGCAGAGTCGGGCGAACCGTTGGACGAGCCTTTGACCAGCTCGATCTTCTTGCCCCCAGCCATGTAGTTGCGCTCCTTGAGCGCCAGTTCAACGCCACGGATACCGTCCTGCCCCAGCACGGTGAACGCGCCTTCGAGGGTGGCGAGCGCCCCCATCTTGACGGTGTCTTGTGCCACGGCGGGCACGGCGGCAAAGGCGAAGACGACAGCGGTCGCGAGCGGCAGCGGACGAAGGAAGCGGGTCTTGGTCATGGTGTGTCTCCAGGGGTGTTATCGGGAAGTGCCGCCCGGCGTTGGCTGGCGCTGCGTGTCCGGGCGAGCAAGGACGCGCAAACGTTCCCACAGGCCCAGCAGGCCATCGGGAGAAACCAGAATCACAAAGAGGAAAACGCCGCCAATGACGAGGTTGAAGCGTTCACGGCTCACGAAGTCGATGGCGAAGTTCTGCAGCAGCACAAACAGCGCTGCGCCCAGGAAAGCCCCGATGGGGTGGCGCAGGCCACCGAGCACGGCGATCACCAGCACATTGATGAGGGCAGCGGTGTTGATCGACCCCGGCGACACCGCGTGGTTGTAGTAAACGAACAGCACACCACCGGCCCCCGCGATCAGTCCGGCGAGACCATGCGCCAAGAGGCGGTGCTGGGTGACGTTGAAACCCAGCGAGGACATGCGACGTGCGTTGTCCCGCACCCCCTGCAAGCCGATCCCGAAGGTGGAACGGTCGATGTAGAGCACACCGAACACCGCCAGCGCGGACACCACCAGGCATAGGTAATAGAAGGCGCTCGGATGCCCCAGATCAAAGCCAAGCAAGGTGGGCGCCTCGATGTTGGAGAAGCCCTGAAAGCCGTTAAAAGCGGTGTAGTTCTGCTGCGTGAGGTAGAAGAACGCCACACCAATGGCCAGAGTGATCATGATGGTTCGGATGCCTTCCGTTCGTATGGACAAGGCGCCGATCAGCACGGACGAAGCCACGCTCATCACCAATGCCATTCCCACCGCCAGCCAGGGCGCCCAACCCAGGCTGATCGTGGTGACCGACGAGCTGCCGAAGATGGCCACCGTGTAAGCCGCCACACCGGCCACCGTCATCTGCGACAGGCTGACCATGCCACCACTGCCCGCCAGAAAACTCAGCGACAGCGCGATCAGTCCCAGCACCAGGGTCTGAGCGCCGATCTGGAACACAAAAAATGGCGAAGCAACCAAGGGGTAGATGCCCAAGGCGAGCAACCACAGCCCGCCGCGCACCCAGGCCCCGATTTGTTGATCGCTGATGTGAGCGCTGCGGAGGTTGAGCGCCGTGGACGCAGCCGGTGTTTGTGGAGAAAGGCGTGGCGACATAACCTGCTTCGCCGGAGCTGCGAGACGTGTTTGGCTCATCGTTTCACTCCCATCAGACCGTCAGGACGGAAAGCCAGTGCCACCACCAGCAGGACAAAGGTGAACACCACACCGTAAGTGGGCGTGTAGGCCAGACCGAAGGTCTCGGCCAGACCAATCAACAGGGCACCCACGGCCGCTCCCGATATGCTGCCGATGCCACCGACGATCACCACCACCAACGAGGCCAGCAGGTAACGCACGTCCTCCCCCGGGGCAATGGACAGCGCCGTACCCCCGATCACACCGCCCAGGCCCGCCAGGCCCGCGCCAATGGCGAAGGTCACGACAAAAATGCGCTGCACATTTACACCACTGGCCGAGAGCATCTGTCGGTCGTCCACGCCAGCGCGGATCATCATGCCCACGCGGGTGCGGTTGAGCAGCAGCCACAACAACACACCGATCACTACCGCAGCCAGCAACACCAGTACGCGGAAGGTCGGGTAGAAGTTGACGAAGGGCAATGGCATGCGTCCGGACATCCACTCGGGTGCATCGAACTGGTAGGTGTCGCCGCCCCAGATCCACATGAAGACGTCGGCCATCACGATGGACAGGCCAATGGTCACCAGGGTCTGGCGCAACTCCTGCCCCTCCATGCGCCGGAACACCAGCACCTGCATCAGCGCACCCGCCAAGGCCGAGGCGAAGAAGCCGGCAAAAATCGCGAGCGTCCAAGAGCCCGTGACTTGGCCCACGCTGTAGCCGACATAGGCCCCCAGCAGGTAAAGAGAACCATGGGCGAGGTTCACATTTCGCATCAAACCAAACACCAGGGTGAAGCCGCTGGCAACCAGGAAATACAGCGCTGCCAGCGTCAAGCCGTTGAGCAGCGTCAGCAGGAACAGGCGGGTGTTGTGCGTCAGGCCCGCTACCACCACAGCTGTGGCGAACAGGACAAGGACGACCGAGACCGCAGAAGGGCGGACGCTCATGGGCGGCGCTTTCAAGAAGGGGTGAGCAGACGTCAGTGGTGGTGACCGTTGCCGGAGCGACCTTCGGACACCATCGGCGACTTGTGGAACTCGCCGTCTTTCATCACCGCGAGCAGGCGGTTGGCTTTTTGCAGCACCGCGATGTCGGCCAGCGGGTCGCCATCGACGAGCAGCAGGTCAGCGAGAAATCCTTCTTTGATCTGTCCCAGTTCGTGCGGACGCATCATGATCTTTCCGCCCTCGCGGGTGGCCGACATCAGCGCATCCATTGGGCTCATGCCGATGTACTTGACGAAATACTCCAGGTCTTTCGCATTGGTGCCGTGTGGCATCCAGGCAAAGCCATAGTCCCCACCGGGCAGAATCTTGATGCCACGTTTGTGGATCTTCTTCATCGTTTCAATGGCGGCTTCCAACTCTCGCATATAGCCCATCTGCTCGGCCACTTCGGTGGTGATGCCATAGGGCGCGGCGTTGTAACAGGTGTTGATCAGCCACGCCAGACCGGGGGCCAGAAAGTGCTTGTCCTTGTTGGCTTCCAGCATGTCCAGCGCTTCCTCGTCAGCAAAGCTGGCGTGGTAGATCACTTCGATGCCATGGCGAACACACTGCTTGACCGATTCTGCGGAGCGGGCGTGTGCAGCCACGCGCTTGCCCAGACGTTTGGCCTCGCGAACGGCCATCGAGATCTCTTCCTCTGAGAAAGGCGTCAACTCGGCCGACAAGCCGGTGATGTATTCACCCGACAGGTTCAATTTGATCTGGTCCACGCCGTACTTCACGAACATGCGCACGGCGGCGCGCATCTCCTCGGGGCCGCTGACCACATGGGCAAAACTCAACTCGGGGAAAGGCAGGTGAGGCAGCGTCTGGTCGCCCAGACCACCGAGGTGGCAGATTTCCTGGCTGCCCGCGATGTAACGCGGCCCGGGGTAGTCGCCGTTGACAATGGCGTTGCGCGTCACCACATCCAGCCTGGCCTTGGCCGTCGCGGCGCCCACACACGAGGTCCATCCCATGTCCAGGTAACGCTTGGCCACACGCATGCACCACAGAATGTGTTCCTCCGGCGGCATCATCTGGATCGCGGACAAGGTGGGCTGATCGTTCCAGGAAAAGTGCGTGTGGGCCTCGGTCATGCCGGGCATGAGGAACGCCCCTGCGGCGTCGATGACCTGCTGGGCACCATAGCTGCTGCTGCCAGGTCCGCCCCGTCGCACCTGGGCAATCCGGTTGCCTTGGATCAGCACTTCGCCGCTGTAGGGCTGAGCACCACTGCCGTCAAAAATGCGTGCGTTGGTGATGAGAAAGTCACCCATGTCATGTCTCCGAATCGTTGTCAACGCCGGATGCGTCCGGCGGCGTGGCCGTCAGCTGCGGCAAAAAAAATCTTCCAGCTGTTGAGCGCACTCGGTCGGACGCTCGAAGGTCGTCCAGTGGCCGCAGCGGCTGAACACCTCGACACGGGCGTTGGGCAATCGGCGCGCCATGTCCCTCACGGTGCTGGGAGGCGCGACGCCGTCTTCGTCGCCTGTGACCAACAACACGGGCACGGCGATGTCTTCCAGCGGCGCCGATTGCGCATCGGCCAGGGCATCGCACGAGCGGCCATACCCCTGGGCGTCCTGGCGCATGAGGCTTTCTCGCACCAGCGCCACCGCCACGGGCAGGCTGTCGCGGGTGGAGGCCGCTGTTGCACCCGAAACGATGGCGTCGGCAATCTCCTGCATCGCCACCGTGCCGCCATTGCGCGCCTTCTGTGCCCGGGCACGGATGTTGGGTCTGGCCGCGTCGGGCGGGCATGCCAGGGGACCGAACAGCGCCATGGACTTGACCAAGGCTGGCAGGCGAACCGCCACGTGCTGGCACACGATGCTGCCCATCGAGTGCCCCACGAATCGGGCACCAGCGATATTCAGGTGCCTGCACACCGCGATCACGGTGTCGGCCATGCCTTGGATGCTCAAGCCATCGGCGCCCGCGCCAGAGCGCGCGCTACCGGGCAGATCGATGCGGACCACCGTATGACCTCGCATGGCCCGCAGCAGCGGTGTCCAGGTGTTGCTGGTGCCGCCCAGACCGTGGATGCAGACGATGGGTGGGCCATCGCCGTCCACTTCGACGGCAACACCTTCGATATATTGGGTGCTCATGGCCACGCTCAGACGAACTTGTTCTCGATGGCCCCCAGGCCGTCGATCTCGACCCGGACCACGTCGCCCGATTTCAGGTAGCGGGCCGGTTTCATGCCCATGCCCACACCGGCCGGCGTGCCGGTGGCGATCATGTCGCCCGGAAACAGCGTGATGCCACGCGAGATGGTCTCGATCAACGTGGGGATGTCGAAAATCATGTTCTCGGTCGGGCCGTCCTGGCGCAGTTCGCCATTGACCCAGCAACGCACACGGGTCTTGCGGCCATCCAGCTCGTCGGCTGTGACTGCCCAAGGGCCGGTTGGACAAAAGGTGTCGAAGGATTTGCCCATGTCCCACTGCTGGTGGCGCATCTGCACGTCGCGTGCCGTCACGTCATTGACCACGGTGTAGCCCCACACATGGCCCATGGCCTCGGAGCGGCTGATGTTCTTGCCTCCCTTGCCAATGATCACCATCAATTCCGCCTCGTAGTCGATCTGATCCGAAATGCCCACCGGCACCTGGATGTCATCAAAAGGCCCGACGACACACTCGGGAACTTTGGTGAAAACGATGGGCCAAGACTCGGGGTTGGCATCGTTGTCCTTGAACACCGATGTCTGCAGCTCTTTGGCATGGGCGTGGTAGTTGCGGCCCACACACCAGACGTTGCGGCGCGGCACGGGTAGCGGTGCATCCAGCTGAACCGATGAAGTCGGCAGGGTCGCGCCCCCCACGCCAGGTACAGCCGCCCCCTCGGCCATCAGTTCCACAATGGCGAGGACACCACGTTCGGCCTGCTGTCGTGGCAGCGCCAGGGGCGTGACCGAGGTACCGTCGGGCGACACAATGCCAACCTGGCGTTGACCACCCCAAAAATAGCTTGCGTAACGCATATCGTCGTCCTTCAACTTGAACCGCTGGGTTGATCTGCACATGAAGCAGATCGCGTAGAAGGACTGTAGAAATTCGCCGCAAACGGCGCTTATCGCTCCATCCATTGACTTATCGCAAAGTCTGGCCCGCTTATCCGTGCTTACCCCTAGTGCGGTTTGAAACGTCTACTTTTTGACCAGCAAGGGCGGCATCATCCGGTCCATGGAGATCAACCATGTCTGAGTCGTATGCCTTGCATGAGGGCGCCTTTGGCCGTGCCGTGGTGCTCGAACTTCGAGACGACCTGGTCAGTCACGCACATGCGGAAACACAGTTCGCCTTCTGGCTGGGCGGCGGGCGGGCGGTAGCCAACCTCGCAAGTGAAACCGTTCGCTACAGTGAGGACGTTGCCCTAGGCACCAATGCCTACGAGTCTCACGACGCCAGACTGCTGGACAAGCGGCAACCGGCCATGTTTCTCGTCTTCTACATCTCAAAGAGCTGGCTTGATGAACGGCGCGCCAATAGCGGGCGCCCATTTTTCTTTCCGTCGCCACATGTCCCGATCAACGCTGCGTTGCGACAGGCATGCTGGCGAATCATCGACATCATCATCTCGCCCCACCACGAGCAAAAAGGGAGACTGGAGATCGAGGTAGAGGAGCTGATCAACACCGCAATCGATGCCACCCTGGCGCCCGTCAGTCAGGATGGCTTGCGCACCCGCTCACCTTTGCTGGACCACCGCTTGCGCGCGGCCATCGCCCACATGCGGGAGCATGTGGCTGACCCGATTTCAGTCGAGGATGTCGCGGGCAAAGTGGGGCTATCGCGTGCCCACTTTTTCTCGCTATTCAGGGACCAACTCAACACCACACCGCAGGTTTTCTGGAGCGCGGTTCGAGTGGAAGAAGTAGTCAAACGCCTGGTTTTGAGAGAAGAGCCCTTAACCTCCGTTGCCCTGGAGCTGGGGTTCTCATCTCCCGGCAATTTTTCGCGTTTCTTCAAGGAGCACATGGGCGTGTCCCCTTCCCAGTTCCGACGGGTGGCCTCAGGTCCTGATGAGCACCCGATCACCGGCATCTCCTAAGGAGTTGGGCTGCCTGCCAAACACGTCCTCGGATATCTCGAACGTCATCGACTGACAAAGGCCGTAGACCGAGGCAGGTACAAACACACTGCAACGCTGACCTATCCATGAAAGCAAAGCGCTGCAGCAAGGCAAGGCACCTGCCGCCTTGCTGACGGGTCACATCGCAAACATATAACCCAGTCCGACAGTCAAACAGCCAGGGACACCAGAACTTCAACCAGATTCGCCGGTGCGGAGACGAACGGCGAATGGCTGGTGTTCAGCGTGATCTGTTCAAACCGATTCCCGGGCGTGAACGCCGTCAGCGTCAGCGATCATTTGGCCCTGAACCGCGATGGGCAGCGCCCGGTCAGCCCTGCAGCGTATAAAGGTCCGAGGCACGCGCCCCCAGGCCCCTACCGTGAGTTGAACAGGCGTGGTCAGTGTCCCAATGGGATTGTCGGGCGTCAGCATGTTCGAGACGGCGAGGAACGCTTCGTCCGACAGGTCATGGTAGAAGCAGCTCTTGAGCCAGGCGACATAGGCCGGATCGGCTGATTCGTGGATGATCCGAGCCGCGCCCACCACGGAGGGGTCCGCCACAAACAGCGGCGGCACTTCGGACACTGCGAAATTGGGCTCCTGTAGGTACTGGATAATGGTCGGGAACCGGACCTGCACGAACGCGCTCTAGTAGACGAGGCGGCGAATCAGTGAGGGGTCGGCCTCGGCGACCGCACTCAACGTCCCGCCACCCGAGCTTCGTCCGACCAGGATCACCGGCTGCTTCCCGCTGCGACCAGGCCACGGATCACCTTGAGCACGCTGTCGCGGTAGTCGTTGAGCGTGAGACCCGCATGTGCCGACACCTCCGTCGACAACCCGGCCAGATTCTGCGGCTTTGCCGTGTAGGCGGCCGGCATCTGTGCCGAAATCCCGTGCCCAGGCAAATCCAGCAACACGCTCTGGAAACCCCTCTCCGCCAACAGTTGAACGACCTTCGTCCATGCCCAGCCTCCTTGCCCCCCGTGCACGAACACAAAGGTCGGTTTTCGATGGTCGGAGGCGTTGGCGCCGCCGCATGCTGCAAGGGCTGCGCCTGCCAATGCCGCTGGGGCTTGCACGGCGATATTTCTTCGGTTCATGAGGTCTCCTGGGTGTTTCGTTGTTTTGATGTGTCTTGCTGGCGGGCACCAGTTGCCGCGCATCAACCAAAGCGAGATGGGGCTGTCACATGAGAACTCATGCCGCAAGCAGCGCACCGGCGTCCGGCACCTCGGGGTCCAACCCCAGGTGATCGAGCATGAGCCGCGTGGTGCACACCGCGGTCGAAACGGTGCGTATGCCCAGCATGTCCTCCATGCGCTGGATGGCAGGCGGCGAAGGCAACTGCACGCAGGCGGATGCCATCACCACATCGGCGCCGGAGTTGTCACTTCGGTGATTTTTTCCTGGCTCAATCTTCTCAAGAGCTGGAGCGTCCTCAAATCCAGGGCGGTTCACTCCTTCTTGAGCTCAGCATTCCCCCTGTCGAAATTTTCAGGTGCTCAGTCGAGTTTGGCTACAGCCTCCGGCCTAGACGAATGCCACCCTCCCCCTAGCGATCTGAATGCCGCAACTGCTGCGCGTGCGGACTCTGTTCTCGCTTGCACCCTTGCATCGGTTGCCCGCAACAAGTTGTCGTCCGCCTGCAAGACTTCAATCAGACTCACGACTCCCTTCTGATACGCCGCTGCTGCAGCACCTCGCGCGCGACCAAGTGAATCCACGCCCTGAGTCAGAACAGTGGCCTGTTCTTCTCGTTTGACCAAGGCCAACAAGGCATTTTCTACGTCCTCTGTTGCTCGGAGGACTGCCAGCCGATAGGCCGCCAACATTTCGGCCTCCTGTCCTTTCGCTTGCTCAATCTGCGCGTTGATGCGTCCGAAGTCGAAAAGTCTCCAGCGCAAACCGAATATTCCAGCTACCTGACCGGCGCCGCTTGTCATCAGGTTTCCACCAGAAATTGTTGTAGAGCTGCCGATCAGACCGCTGAGCGAGAGCTTGGGGTAGAACTCGGCCATTGCGACACCAATGCGCGCGTTCGATGCGGCTAGGCGACGCTCCGCCGCGATCAGGTCGGGCCTGCGCCGGAGCAAATCACCCGGCGTTCCAATGCCTGCTATCTTGGGAGCGGCCGGGACGTCTTCCGCCTCGACCAATTCCGATCGGTACGTTCCGGGTGGCACCCCCAGCATGACGTCCATGGCGTTCAATGCCACGTCCAAGCCAGCCTCCAGCACTGGAATGGCGGCTCGAACTTGTGCAAGTGCACCCTCGGCCTGCAGCACTTGCAACTCTGGGGCCAGACCTTTGCCATTGAGGAGCTTGATCATCGACAACAGCTCCTGCTGCGTCTGCACCTGTCGACGAGCAACGGTAAGACGGGACTGCAGTCCACGGATTGAGATGTAGATGTCGGCAGTTTGAGCCGCCACGGTCAGTCGCGTGGCGACTGCGCCCGCTTCCGATGATTGGTACTCGGCGAGTGCCGCCTCCCGTCCCCTGCGAAGACCACCAAACACGTCCAACTCCCAACTTGCGCCGAGATTTACCTCATAGGAATTACCGCTTCGGTCGAATCCAGGTGTCGAGCTCAGAACTTGCCCCAACGGGGCTTCGATGGACTGGTAGGCTCTGGCAGCCTGGCCACTGATTGCCCCCGACGGCAACAAAGCGGCGCTTGCCACGCCAAGCCCGGAACGGGCTTGGCTCGCGCGCGCGGATGCCTGAACAAGGTCCAGGTTCTGCGCCAGCGCCAGCGTCACGAACCGAGTCAGCCGAGGATCGCCAAACTGTGTCCACCACGTAGCGAAGTCTCCGTCCGGCTGCATCAGCCGATGATCTGCAGCGCCCTGGTCCTGAAACTTCCCAGGCAAAGATATGTCGGGCCGGGCATAGTCAGGGCCAACCGCACAGCCAGTTAACAGGCTGGCCACAAGGACCGTGACGGAGGTGAGTTTGGGCAGCATAGGATGTGTCCTTGAGCAACAGCGGAGTGACTATAATACCAAATAGTCACTGGTTGTCTAGTATTCTGGACTGACGTAAGCTGCCCACCATGAAAAAACCCAACACGTCCCCCGCCTCGACACGCGGCCCAGCCGACCACGATGTTCGAAAACAGATCGTCACTGCGGCTACGGAGCACTTCAGTCGCTACGGCTACGAAAAAACAACCGTCTCCGACCTCGCCAAGGTCATCGGCTTCTCCAAGGCGTACATCTATAAGTTCTTTGAATCCAAACAAGCCATTGGCGAGATGATCTGCGCCAACTGCCTGGGCGAGATCGAGGCCGAAGTCCGTGCCGCCATTGAGCAGGCAGACCACCCGCCCGAGAAGCTGCGGCGCATGTTTAAAGCCATTGTTGAGTCGAGCGTTCGGCTGTTTTTCCAGGACCGCAAGCTCTTCGAGATCGCAGCCTCCGCGGCCACCGAGCGCTGGCAAGCAACCATCGCCTACGAAGAACGCATCCAGATGATGCTGAGGGACATCCTGCAACAGGGGCGCCAAAGCGGAGACTTTGAGCGCAAGACCCCGCTGGACGAAACCGCCGTGGCGATCTACCTGGTGATGCGCCCTTACCTGAACCCGCTGATCCTGCAACACAGCTTCGACCACGCGGAGGAAGCGCCGGCCCAGCTCTCCAGCTTGATCCTCCGGAGTCTGTCGCCTTGATGAAAACCAGTTGTGACTATTGACTTGTTTAGTCACTTGTAGAACAATGGCGGTCCCGATCAATCCAACAAAGGGACTTCCATGCCTCGGCTCCGACTCGCCATTCCCCTCGCCATTTGTGCCCTGCCATTGGCGTTGGTCGCTTGCGGCGAAAAAGCACCCCCAGACCCACGCACCGAAGCGCCCTTGGTGCGCGCAGCAATCGTTCAGAGCGTCTCCGCTGCGTCAAGCTCGTACACAGGCACCGTAGCGGCCCGGGTTCAAAGTGACCTGGGGTTTCGCGTCTCGGGCAAGGTGCTGGAAAGGTTGGTGAACGCCGGGCAGACAGTCAAACGCGGCCAATTGCTCATGCGCATCGACGCCGCCGACCTGAAGCTGGCGGCACATGCACAACAGGACGTGGTCGCCGCCGCCCGGGCACGGGCACAACAAACGGCGGAAGATGAGGCTCGCTATCGCGACCTGCGGGGAACCGGCGCCATATCGGCGTCTGCCTACGATCAAGTGAAGGCTGCTGCGGATGCCGCCAAAGCTCAGCTCAGTGCCACCGAAGCTCAAGCCGAAGTTGCCCGCAATGCAAGCCGCTACACCGAGCTGCTGGCCGATGGCGAAGGTGTGGTCATGGAAACGCTGGCCGAACCCGGACAGGTCGTCAATGCCGGACAGGTCGTGATTCGCCTGGCACACGCCGGTCGTCGCGAGGCGTTGATCCATCTGCCGGAAACCCTGCGTCCCGCCATCGGATCGGTGGCACAAGCCACGTTGTTTGGCAAGGAGGGAGTGGTGGTTCAGGCCAGACTGCGGCAGCTCTCCGACGTTGCGGATCAGCTCACGCGCACGTTCGAGGCGCGGTATGTGCTGGAGGGGGAGCTGTCCGGCGCGCCGCTGGGTACCACAGCCATTGTCCGCATTCCGAATGGGCATTCTTCAGAACAGGACGGCGTGCACGTGCCGTTAGGCTCGTTGTTCGACGCGGGCAAAGGCACGGGTGTGTGGGTTATCCACGGCGAGCCGGCCAAGGTATCCTGGCGGGCCGTCACCGTGCAACGTCTTGATGACGCCAGGGCAGAGGTCACGGGCCAGATCAAGTCCGGCGAGCGGATAGTCGCGCTCGGTGCACATCTGCTGCGGGAGGGTGAGCAGGTTCGCGTGGCAGGCGTGGCTGTCGCCACGGCAACCAAGGGGGTGCGCCCGTGAGTCCTGGTCGATTCAACCTGTCGGCGCTCGCGGTGCGCGAACG
This sequence comes from Hydrogenophaga sp. OTU3427, assembly GCF_038440225.1. Taxonomy (NCBI): domain Bacteria; kingdom Pseudomonadati; phylum Pseudomonadota; class Betaproteobacteria; order Burkholderiales; family Comamonadaceae; genus Hydrogenophaga; species Hydrogenophaga sp. OTU3427. The sequence continues at coordinate 28,039 of NZ_JASATI010000052.1, forward strand.
CGCCATCACCCTCTTCCTGATCATCCTGATCTCGATGGGCGGGGTCATGTCCTTCTTCAAGTTGGGTCGGGCCGAAGATCCTTCGTTCACGATCAAGGTGATGACGATCATCACCGCTTGGCCCGGCGCAACCGCGCAGGAGATGCAGGACCAGGTCGCTGAAAAAATCGAAAAGCGACTGCAGGAGCTGCGCTGGTACGACCGCAGTGAAACGTACACCCGTCCCGGTCTGGCATTCACCACGCTGACCTTGTTGGACAGCACACCGCCTGCCGAAGTCCAGGATGAGTTCTACCAGGCCCGCAAAAAGGTTGGGGACGAAGTGCGGAATCTGCCACCCGGGGTGATCGGGCCGTTCCTCAACGATGAATACGCCGATGTGACCTTCGCCTTGTACGCCCTCAAGGCCAAGAACGAACCCCAGCGCGCACTCGTTCGCGACGCGGAAACGCTTCGCCAGCGATTGCTCCACGTCCCGGGCGTCAAAAAGGTCAATATCGTTGGTGAACAGTCGGAGCGAATCTACGTCGAGTTCTCTCACGAGCGACTGGCAACGTTGGGCATCAGCCCGCATGACGTTTTTGCCGCGCTCAACAGCCAGAACGCCCTGACGCCGGCCGGATCCATCGAAACCAAGGGACCGGAGGTTTTCATTCGACTCGATGGCGCCTTTGACGAGTTGCAGAAGATCCGAAACACCCCTGTCACGGCACAAGGTCGAACGCTGAAACTGTCGGACATAGCCACCGTGAGACGTGGCTACGAGGATCCGGCAACATTCATGATTCGCAGCGGCGGTGAGCCCGCGTTGCTGTTGGGTGTTGTCATGAGAGATGGATGGAACGGCCTCGATCTGGGCAAGGCTTTGGACGGCGAGGTGAGCGCCATCAACACCGAGCAGCCACTGGGCATGAGTCTGACCAAGGTCACCGATCAGGCAGTCAATATCAGCTCAGCGGTCGATGAGTTCATGGTCAAGTTCCTTGCCGCCGTGTTGGTGGTCATGCTGGTGAGCTTCGTGAGCATGGGCTGGCGGGTAGGCGTCGTGGTAGCGGCGGCCGTGCCGTTGACATTGGCCGTTGTTTTTGCGGTGATGCTCGCCACAGGCAAGAATTTCGACCGCATCACGCTGGGCTCACTGATACTGGCGCTCGGCCTTCTGGTGGATGATGCCATCATCGCCATCGAGATGATGGTGGTCAAAATGGAAGAAGGCTACGACCGGATAGCCGCCGCCGCCTACGCTTGGAGCCATACCGCCGCGCCAATGCTATCGGGCACGCTGGTCACGGCGGTTGGCTTCATGCCCAACGGCTTCGCCAGATCCACAGCGGGCGAATACACCAGCAACATGTTCTGGATTGTGGGCATCGCGCTCATCGCCTCGTGGGTAGTGGCCGTGGTCTTCACCCCGTACCTCGGGATCAAGCTGCTGCCCGACTTCAAGAAGAAAGAAGGCGGCCACGTGGCAATCTACGATACGCCGCGCTACAACCGCTTTCGCCAGCTTCTGGGACGCATCATTGCCCGCAAATGGGTCGTGGCTGGCTCGGTGATGGGGTTGTTCGTGGTGTCGGTGCTTGGCATGGCAGCGGTCAAAAAACAGTTTTTCCCGATTTCCGATCGACCTGAGGTATTGGTGGAAGTGCAGATGCCCTATGGGACGTCGATCAACCAGACCAGCGTCGCCACCGCCAAGGTGGAAGCCTGGCTGGCCAAGCAAGAAGAAGCCAGGACTGTCACCGCGTATATCGGCCAAGGGGCACCACGTTTCTTCCTTGCAATGGGCCCCGAACTGCCTGACCCCTCATTTGCGAAGGTCGTTGTTCGCACGGACAGCCAGGAGGAACGCGAAGCGTTGAAACACAGGCTTCGGCAGGCCATCGCCGACGGCATGGCGCCTGAAGCCCGCCTGCGCGTTACCCAGTTGGTGTTTGGCCCCTATTCCCCATTCCCGGTCGCCTACCGCGTCACCGGCTCCGATCCTGAGGTTTTGCGCAACGTGGCCTCCGATGTACAGAAAGTCCTGGACGCCAGCCCGATGATGCGCACAGTGAACACGGACTGGGGGGTGCGCGTGCCCACGCTGCATTTCAACTTGCAGCAGGACCGACTGCAAGCCGTTGGACTGACCTCCAGCTCCGTGGCTCAACAGCTGCAATTCCTGCTCAGCGGCATTCCAGTCACCACTGTCCGGGAAGACATTCGCACGGTGCAGGTTGTGGCGCGCTCAGCAGGCAGCAACCGATTTGATCCAGCCAAGATCGGGGACTACACGCTGGCAGGTGCCAACGGGCAACGCGTACCACTCTCGCACGTCGGAAAAGTCGAGGTACGGATGGAAGAACCGGTCATACGCCGGCGAGACCGCGTGCCGACGATCACCGTTCGAGGAGACATCGCTGAAGGCTTGCAGCCACCGGACGTCTCGACGGCCATCACCCAGCAACTCCAGCCCATCATCGACAAGCTGCCCAGTGGTTACCGCATTGTCGAGGCAGGTTCCATCGAGGAATCAGGCAAAGCGACGGTCGCCATGTTGCCCATATTCCCGACCATGCTGGCCATCACCTTGCTCATCATCATTTTGCAGGTGCGATCGATTGCGGCTATGGTGATGGTCTTCCTGACCAGTCCGCTGGGCCTGATCGGTGTGGTGCCAACTTTGCTGGTGTTCCAGCAACCGTTCGGTATCAATGCGCTGGTTGGCTTGATTGCGCTGTCGGGCATCCTGATGCGAAACACGCTGATCTTGATCGGTCAAATTCGTGAAAACGAACAGGCCGGACTGGATCCCTTTCGGGCAGTGGTCGAAGCGACAGTTCAGCGCGCACGCCCTGTGATCCTGACGGCGCTCGCTGCAATCCTCGCCTTTATTCCGTTGACCCATTCGGTCTTCTGGGGAACGTTGGCCTACACCTTGATCGGGGGAACCTTTGCAGGCACGGTGCTGACCCTGGTGTTCCTGCCGGCCATGTACTCCATCTGGTTCAAGATCAGACCAAGCCCCTTATTGCCCTGATCAATCTCGCGTTCGAAAAATCACCCAACATAAAGACACGTCATGTCGAAATCTATAGTTGTCGTCGTCACCGGCGTTTCATCGGGCATCGGTCGCGCTACCGCCATCCAGTTCGCTGAGAATGGTTGTCGCGTATTTGGCACTGTACGCAACACGGCGAAATCACAACCTATACCCGGCGTTCAACTCATAAATATGGATATTCGTGACGAGGCGTCCATCGATCGTGGCGTAAAGGCCATCATCGAACAAGCCAAACGCATCGACGTGCTGGTCAACAGTGCGGGGGTCACCCTGCTCGGCGCCGCAGAAGAAACGTCAATTGCCGAAGCCAAAACGCTGTTTGACACCAACCTGTTTGGCCTCCTGCGCATGATCAAGGCCGTGCTGCCGCACATGCGCGAGCAACGTTCTGGTCGAATTATCAACG
>NZ_JASATI010000053.1:0-31415 GCF_038440225.1 Hydrogenophaga sp. OTU3427
GGGGCGGGGGCCCGCGGCCCGCCCCCCCCCCCCCCCCCCCCCCCCCCCACGACCGGGACGAGGACTGAGAACCCACGCACCCGGGGCTGCCTTGTTGCCGTCCGGCAACATTTGATTTTTTTCAATAAAAGTCAAATGGCAAATATGATTCTGCGTCACACTGTGTCAGACCACCCGACCTGGTGCGAGGTCCACTGTCACATCGAAGGAGCTTTGCCATGCGCCTGACCAACATGACGATCAAGACCCGGCTGGCGCTGGCCTTCGGGCTGCTCACGCTGCTGTTTGTGGTGGTGTCCGCCCTGGCGCTCAGGGCCCTGAACGAAGGCAACACCCGTTTCGAGAACTACATCAACGGCGTCAACGCGCGTGCCGCCAAGGCCGCCCAGGTGCAGACGTCGGTGGATCTGCGGGCCATTGCCGCGCGCAACCTGGTGCTGGTGACCACGCCCCAGGACATGGCGGAGGAAAAGGCCAACGTCACCCAGGCCCATGAGGCCGTGACACGCCACATGCGCGATCTCAAGGCCATGTCCACGGCGGTCGATGTGTCGCCGCAGGCGCGTCAGCTGATCGAAAAACTCGACGCCATCGAGGCGCAGTACGCGCCGGTCGCGCTCCAGATCGTCGGCCTGGCGCTGGAGGGCAACAAGATCGAAGCGATCGAACGGATGAACCGCGACTGTCGGCCTCTGCTGGCCGCGCTGGGCAAGGTCGCCACCGAGTACTCGACCCTGACCGCGGCCAACAGCAAGCGGCTCGTTGACGCTGCGAGCGACGACTACGCGCGCCAGCGCAATGTCCTGGTGGGGGTCTGCCTGCTGGTGCTGGTGGCGGCGGCCGTGGCCGGGATGCTGCTGACGCGGGCCATCGTGCGTCCCATCGCCGAGGCGGTGGGCGTGGCGCAGAAGGTGGCGGGCGGTGACCTGACCTCGCGCATCGAGGTGCAGAGCAACAACGAAACCGGCCAGCTGCTGTCGGCCCTGCGCGCCATGCAGTCGCAGTTGGTGGACCTGGTGACGTCGGTGCGCAACGGCTCCGAATCCGTGGCCACGGCCTCGCAGCAGATCGCCTCCGGCAACAGCGACCTGTCGGGCCGGACCGAGCAGCAGGCCAGCGCGCTGCAGCAGACCTCGTCCTCCATGGAGCAGTTGGGGACCACCGTGAAGCAGAACGCCGACAACGCGCTGCAGGCCAACCGCCTGGCGCAGGCGGCGTCGAGCGTGGCCGTGTTGGGCGGCGAGGTGGTGTCCCAGGTGGTGGACACCATGAAGGGCATCAACGACAGCTCGCGCAGAATCGCCGACATCATCAGCGTGATCGACGGCATCGCCTTCCAGACCAACATCCTGGCGCTGAACGCGGCGGTGGAGGCGGCGCGCGCGGGTGAGCAGGGCCGGGGTTTCGCGGTGGTGGCCGGCGAGGTGCGCAGTCTGGCACAGCGCAGTGCGGCGGCGGCCAAGGAGATCAAGGACCTGATCAGCGACAGCGTGAGCCGGGTGGCCCAGGGCAGCGCGCTGGTGGACAAGGCGGGCAGCACCATGACCGAGGTGGTGGGCAGCATCCGGCGGGTGACGGACATCATGGCCGAGATCAGCGCCGCCAGCAGCGAGCAGAGCCAGGGGGTGAACCAGGTGGGTCACGCCGTCACCCACATGGATCGGGCCACGCAGCAGAACGCGGCCCTGGTGGAGGAAATGGCCGCCGCCGCGTCCAGCCTCAATTCGCAGGCGGCGGAACTGGTCCGCATGGTGTCGGTGTTCAAGCTCGACCCGGGGCACGCGATGTCGGCGTCCGGCGCGCCCCGGCTGGGCTTCAGCGCCTGAGCCACCAGGAGCCTGGCCTGGTCGATGAGATCGGGCAACGAGGCGATGCCGGCATCGACGCTGATCGACCATCTGCGCGCGCGAACGCCCTGACGGGCCTGGACGCTCAGGCCGTCACGGCTTCCTCGGCGCGTTCAAAGGCGAAGCCGCGGTAACCGTCGTTCACCGCCGCGGCGCAGTACTCGCGGTACTTCTGGAAGCCGCCGGTGAACAGCGTGAGCCCCTGGGGCTTGTCCTTGACGTTGGCGCCCACGTACCAGGTCTTGGCCTTGGTCAGCAGGGTGCGCTGCGACAGCGCGTAGACGATGTCCATCCAGTTCTGTTCCGCTTCCGCTGTCGGCTCCATGGTCGCCAAGCCGTTGCGTTCCATGTGGACCATGGCCGCCGCGATCCAGTCGACATCGTGTTCGCTGATGCGGATGATGTTGGCCAGTGCCGCCGGGCCGTTGGGGCCGGTGGTCATGTAGAGGTTGGGGAAGCCCGCCATCATGAGGCCCAGGTGCGAACGCGCGCCGTTCTTCCAGTGGGCGTTGACGGTGTGTCCGTCGCGGCCGACCACGTCGAAAGCCATCAGGGCGCCGGTCAGGCCGTCGTAGCCGGTGGCCAGGATGAGCATGTCCAGTTCGACCTCGCCCGACGCGGTGCGCACGCCCTTCTCGGTGACCTCCAGGATGGGGTCCTTGAACAGGTCCACCAGGTGCACGTTGGGCTGGTTGTAGGTTTCGTAGTAGCTGCTGTCCAGGCAGGGGCGGCGCGCGAAGATGGGGTAGTCGCGCGGCTTGAGCGCCTCGGCCGTGGCCGGGTCGTTCACCACCTCGCCGATCTTGCCGCGAACGAACTCGGCCACGTGTTCGTTGGCCTCCTCGTTGGACATCAGATCGGCGAAGGTGCCCAGCATGGCCAGGCCGCCGTTTTTCCAGGCATCTTCCAGCAGCTGCTGACGCTGTGCCGGCGTGACGCTGAAGAAAGCCCGGGTGGATTGCGGGCGCAGGCCACCGACCGCGCTGTTGCGCGCGATCTCGCGCATGGCGGGGTAGTTGCGCTTGACCTCGGCCACGTAGTCGGCCTCCAGCGGCTGGTTGCGCATCGGCATGGTGAAACTGGGCGTGCGCTGGAACACGAACAGTTCGCCCGCCGTCTTGCCCACCTCCTGCACGATCTGGATGCCGGTGGAGCCGGTGCCGATCACGCCCACGCGCTGGCCTTCGAAGGCGACTGGCTCGTGGGGCCACTTGGCGGCGCGCAGCAGCCGGCCCTTGAAGCGGTCGAGGCCGGGGATGTCGGGGTCGCGGGGGATGGACAGCGGGCCCGTCGCCATGATGCAGTGGGTGGCCTCGACGGTGTCGCCACGGTCGGTCTTCACGACCCACAGCTTGCGCGCCTCGTCCCAGGTGGCCTGGGTCACGCGGGTGTTGAACTGGATGTGCTTGCGCAGGTCCAGCCGGTCGGCCACGAAGTTGATGTACTTCAGCAGCTCGGGCTGGGCGGCAAACTGCTCCGACCAGGTCCATTCCTGTTCGATTTCGGGCGAGAAGGAGAAGCTGTAGTCGACGCTGGGCAGATCGACGCGCGCGCCCGGGTAGCGGTTCCAGTACCAGACGCCACCCACATCGCCGCCCGCCTCGAAGCCCTGGATCTTCAGGCCCATCTCGCGGAACTTGTAGACGGCGTACATGCCGCCGAAACCGGCCCCGACGATGACCACGTCGAGCCGCTGGACCTCGGCGGTGGGGGAAGCTGCGGGAATCTGTGCGTTTGGCATGTTTGTCTCCTGTGTGGCACTGGGATGCGATCATGCCAACCGACCGGCAGGTAATCAAGATATTCTTCGTATGTGTGAATCAACATCACATATGTGTTTTTCAGGCGATCACCTTGGCCTGGCCGCGGCGCTGGCGGCGCCAGGCTTTCTCGATTTCCACCACCACGCCCACCACGGCGGCGGCGCCCAGGCAGATCAGCAGCTCGGGCAGGTCCAGCGGCTCGGTCTTGAAGATGGGGTTGAGCCAGGGCACGTAGAGGGTGGACATCTGCAGCGCGAAGGTCAGCAGCACAGCGCCCAGCAGCGGGCGGTTGCTCAGCAGCCCCTGGCGCCACAGCGATTCGGTTTCGGAGCGAATGGCCAGCACGTGCGCCATCTGCGACAGCGTGAGCACGGTGAACACCATGGTCTGCCAGTGCGCGTGGCCGGTGTGCAGGGCCCAGGCCTGCACCGCCAGGCACAGGGCACCGATCAGCAGGCCCACGCCCAGGATGTGCTGCCACATGCCGTGGGCGAACAGGCTCTCGTCGGGGGCGCGCGGCGGGCGTTGCATCACGCCGCGTTCGGCCGGTTCGGCCGCCAGGGCCAGGCCGGGCAGGCCGTCGGTGACCAGGTTCACCCACAGGATGTGGATGGGCAGCAGCGGGATGGGCAGCATCAGCAGCGGTGCCAGGAAAATCGTCCAGACCTCGCCCGAGTTGCCGGTCATGGCGTAGCGCACGAACTTGCGGATGTTGTCGTAGATGCGGCGGCCTTCGCGCACCGCCGCCACGATGGTGGCGAAGTTGTCGTCCAGCAGCACCAGGCTGGCCGCCTCGCGGGCCACGTCGGTACCGCCTTTGCCCATGGCCACGCCGATGTCGGCGCGCTTGAGCGCGGGCGCGTCGTTGACGCCGTCGCCGGTCATGGCGACAAAGCCGCCGCGCGCCTGCAAGGCCTCCACGATGCGGATCTTCTGCGCCGGGTCCACCCGGGCATAGATCCGCACGCGGCCCACGCGCTCGCGCAGCGTGAGGTCGTCCAGCGTGGCCAGGTCGGCGCCGGTCAGCACCTCGCCGTTGTCCGGGCCGACGATGCCCAGGCGCTGGGCGATGGCGCGCGCGGTGGCAGGGTGGTCGCCGGTGATCATGACGGGCGTGATGCCGGCGGTGATGCAGTCCGCCACGGCGGCGCGGGCCTCCGGGCGGGGCGGGTCGATCAGCGCGATCAGGCCCAGCAGCGCGAGTTCGCTCTCCACGGCGTCCAGGCTGTTGGTGTCGGGCAGCCGCGGGTGCTCGCGCCGCGCCAGTGCCAGCACGCGCAGGCCTTGTTCGGCCATCGCCTGTGCCTGGCCCAGCCAGCGGGCCCGGTCCAGCGGCTGGGGGCCATCGGGCCGCCACTGCGTGCCGCAGCGCGGCAGCACCGATTCGGGCGCGCCCTTGGTGTAGGCCACAAAACCCGTGCCCTGGCCGGCCGCGGCAGGGTGGAAGGTGGTCATGCGCTTGCGCACCGAGTCGAAGGGCTGCTCCTGCACCCGCGGCTGCTGCCGGTCCAGCGCGGCCTTGTCCAGGCCGGCGGCGTGGGCGGCCAGCACCAGCGCGGTTTCGGTCGGGTCGCCCAGCCAGCCGCTGCCGTCGGCGCCTGGGCGGGCGTCGTTGCACAGCAGGGCGGCGCGCAGGGCTTCGCGGTGTTCCTCGCCCGGCAGCGCGTCGCCTGGCAACCAGGTGGCGTCCAGCGCCAGCAGGCGTTCGGCGCTCATGCGGTTCTGGGTCAGGGTGCCGGTCTTGTCCGAGCAGATGGTGGTGACCGAGCCCAGCGTCTCCACCGACGGCAGGCGGCGCACCAGCGCGTGCACGGACACCATGCGGCGCGCGCCCAGGGCCAGCAGCACCGTCACCACCGCGGGCAGGGCCTCGGGGATGGCGGCCACGGCCAGGCTGATGGCGGTCAACGCCATCAGCAGGGGCGATTCGCCGCGCAGCACGCCCACCCCAAAGATCACCGCGCAGATGGCCAGCACGGCCAGGGCCAGCCGCTGGCCAAAGGCCGCCAGGCGCCGCTGCAGCGGGGTGCTGCGCTCGTCCTGGTCCAGCAGCTGCGCCACGCGGCCCAGCTCGGTGACCATGCCGGTGGCCACCACCAGGCCACGGGCGCGGCCGTGGGTGGCGGTGGTGCCCTTGAAGGCCATGTTGAGCCGGTCGCCCAGGGCCTGGCCATCGCCTTCGGCCAGGGGGGCGCTGTGTTTGGCCACGCTGACCGATTCGCCGGTGAGCGCCGATTCGTCCACCTGCAGCTGGGCGATGTCCAGCAGCCGCAGGTCGGCCGGCACCTGGTTGCCCGCCTCCAGCAGCACGATGTCGCCCGGCACCAGTTGCGTGGCCGGCAGCGTGTGCACCTGGCCGTCGCGCAGCACGGTGGCCTGCGCGGCCGCGAGCTGGCGCAGCGCGGCCAGGGCACGGTCGGCGCGCCAGCTCTGCACAAAGCCGATCACCGCGTTGAGCAGCACGATGACCAGGATCACCAGTGTGTCGGTGAGGTCGCCGATCAGGCCCGAGATCACCGCGGCGGCCAGCAGCACCAGCACCATGAAATCCTTGAACTGCTCCAGCAGCAGGGCCAGGGGGCCACGCTGTGCCTGCGCCGCCAGCTCGTTGGGGCCGTGTTGGGCGGCGCGGGCCTGGGCTTCGGCGCTGGCCAGGCCACTGGCCGGATCGACGCCGTGGGCCTGAGCGGCGGCGCCCGCCTCGTGCTGGTGCCAGGGGGTGTGGGCCGGACGTTCGTGCATCGGCCTACGATAATCCTTTCCCATGCAAGTCCCATCGGCCCAGATCGCCCAGCACCTTCAGCGTGGCCTCAAAAGCCTCTACACGCTGTACGGCGACGAACCCCTGCAGCAGCAGGAGTGCGCCGACGCCCTGCGCCGCGCGGCCCGCGCGGCCGGCTACACCGACCGCAGCGTGTTCACGGTGGCCGGTGCCCATTTCGACTGGAGCGAGGTGCTGGCTGCCGGCGGTTCGCTGAGCCTGTTCGCCGACAAGCAGATCGTCGAGATCCGCATCCCCTCGGGCAAACCTGGCAAGGACGGTTCGCAGGCGCTGCAGCAGCTGGCCGAGGCCGCCCGTGGCAACGACAGCGTGCTGACCCTGGTCTACCTGCCACGCCTGGACAGCGCCACCCAGAAGGGGGCGTGGTTCGGCGCGCTGGACGCCCATGGCGTCACGGTGCGCACCGACCCGGTGGAGCGCCAGGCCCTGCCGCAGTGGATTTCGCAGCGGCTGCAAGCCCAGGGCCAGCGGGTGCAGGCCGGTGAGGCGGGCCAGCGCACGCTGCAGTTTTTTGCCGACCGGGTGGAGGGCAACCTGCTGGCCGCCCACCAGGAAATCCAGAAGCTGGGCCTGCTGTTCCCCGAGGGCGAGCTGGACTTCGACCAGGTGGAGAACGCGGTGCTCAACGTGGCCCGCTACGACGCCTTCAAGCTGGCCGAGGCGGTGCTGGGCGGGCAGCCGCTGCGCGCCCAGCGCATGCTGGACGGCCTGCAGGCCGAGGGCGAGGCCCCGGTGCTGGTGCACTGGGCGCTGGCCGAGGACGTGCGCACCCTGCACCGCGTCAAGCAGGCCATGGTGGACGGCAAGCCCCTGCCCATGGCCTTGCGCGAGAACCGCGTCTGGGGTGCCAAGGAAAAGCTCATGGAGCGGGTGCTGCCGCGCCTGACCCAGGCCCAGCTGTCGGCCATGCTGCAGGACGCCCACCGCGTGGACGGCATCGTCAAGGGCTTGAAGGTGCCCGAGTGGCCCACCGATGCCTGGCAGGCCCTGCACCGGCTGGCCATGGGCGTGTGCCTGGCCTGCGCGGCGCGCTGATCAGGGCCGCAGCGCCCGCCGCAGCGCATCGGCGCACAGCGCCACCGCCTCGCTGGCCTCGTCGATCACGCGGCCCATGGGCACGAAGCCGTGGACCTGGCGCTCGAAGCTGATCAGCGAGGTGGGCACGCCGGCGCGGCTCAGGCGCTGGGCGTAGGCCACGCCCTCGTCGCGCAGCGGGTCGAAGCCGGCCACCAGCACCAGGGCCGGCGGCAGCCCAGCCACCGATTCCGCCAGCAGGGGCGAGGCGCGCCAGTCGCGGTGGTCCCGCGCGTCGGGGATGTAGTGCCCCAGGAACCAGGTGATGGTGTCGCTGGTGAGCAGGTAGCCCTGGCCGTTGCGCCGGTGCGAGTCGGCCGCGCGGGTCATGTCGGTCGCGGGGTAGATCAGCAGCTGCCAGGCGATGGCCACCTCGCCCACCGTGAAACCGGCCAGGCCGTCGCGCGCGGCCAGCGTCACGGTCGCGGCGAGTTGGCCACCGGCGCTGTCGCCGCCCACGGCCAGGCGGGCAGGGTCCAGCCGCAGTTCGGCCGCGTGCCGCGCCACCCAGCGCGTGGCGGCCACACAGTCGTGCACGGCGGCCGGGAACACGTGTTCGGGGCCCATGCGGTAGTCCACCGCCACCACGGCGCAGCCCGAGGCCAGGGCCAGCTGGCGGCACAGGGTGTCGTGGGTGTCCAGGTCGCCGATCACCCAGCCGCCGCCGTGAAAGTACACCAGCACCGGGCGCGGTGAGGTGGCCTCGCCGTGGCGGTACAGGCGCAGCGGGATGGGGCCGTGTGGGCCTTCGGCCACGAGGTCGCGCACCTCGTCCAGCATGGGCGGCGCCGGCTGGCTCAGGTGGCGCCGCTCCAGGTAGAAGCGGCGGGCGTCCGCCACGCTCAGCGTGTGGGTGGGCGGAATGCCCCGCTCTTCGAGCAGGGCGAGCAGGGCCTGTGTCTGGGGATGGAGTGTGCCCTGGCTCACTGGCATGAAGTGTTCGAGGCGATGTCGTAGCAGAACGTGGCACCGCCCACGGTGTAGCGGATGCGGGCGAAGTTCAGGCTGATGTTTTCGGTCTGGGCGTCGGCGCGCTGGACCTCGTTGCCACCGGTCGAGTAGCTGCTGATCAGCACGTCCTCGAGTTCCAGCACCAGCAGGCCCCGCTTGAAGGTGACGGAGGGCAGGTGGGTGCCGGCCGCCAGCGCGGTGACGAAGCTGGGCGACAGCGCATCGCTGTAGCGGGTGAAGCTCATGTCCTGGAAGTTGGCCTTGCCGGCGCCCCCGCCGCCGCCCGACTGGGCGCTGCCGCTGTGCGAAGCACCCCATGACCAGGCCAGCACCGGCGTCGTGTCGGCGCCGATGGTCAGCGACATGGTGATGCCTGCCGACTGGCTGGGGTTGTTGCCGGCCCGACCCGACTGCGCCAGCACCGGCGCCGCCAGCAGACAGGCCAGCGTGCCGCCGACCAGCCACTTGTTGCACGTCTTCATGGGAACACCTCATGGGTACATGGCCGTCCGGCCGGGACGAGCAGGGTAGGCCCGCGCATGCACCTTGTCAATTGCCCCTCCGCGCACGTCTGGCGCGGTCCCCAGGGCGGTTCTGGCCCGGGTGTCAGCGGGCGAACAAGGGCCAGGTCGCCTGGCTCAGGGCGCTGTCGGGGTCCATCCAGTCCAGGATGATGTCGAAGTGGTTGCGTCCGGCCACCTCCAGCGACTGGGTCGGGCAGCCGTGGGTGGCGCAGGCCTGGGCGTAGTCGCGGGACTGGCGCTTGAACTCGCCGGTGTCGGTCTCGGCCACCGCCACACACAGGCGCGTGCCGGGCGCGGGCAGGTCGTGTTGGGGGCTCAGCGCGCGGGCGCCGGCCTCGTCCAGTTGGAGCCAGTCGTTGGGCCGGGTCCGTTGCACGGGCGCCAGGTCGAACAGACCGCTGACCAGCACCGCGCCACGCACTACGCCGGGCGCGATGCCGTGGGCCGCCAACGCGGCCGGCGACAGCATGGCGGCCGCCAGGTGGCCACCGGCCGAACTGCCGGCCAGCACGATGTGGCTGGTGTCTATGCCGTGGGCCGCGCCATGGGCGTGCAGCCAGCCCAGGCCACGCCGGCACTGGGCCACGATCTCGGCCAGCGGTGCCTGGGGCGACAGCGTGTAGTTGAGCGAGGCCACGGCGATGCCGCGTTCGGTGAAGCAGCGCGCCATGAAGACCGAGTCCTCCTTGGCCAGGGCGCGCCAGTAGCCACCGTGCACGAAGACGAACAGCGGCGCGTCCCTGCGACCGGGCACGGGGAAGAGGTCCAGGCGCTCGTCGGGGTGGGGGCCGTAGGCGATGTCGCGCACGCAGGGCAGCGCGTACATGGGCGTGGACTGCGCGCGGTAGTCGCGCAGCAGCGCGTCCACGTCGGGCACGGTGGCGCGGGCGTTGTAGCCGCGCTCCAGTTCGTCGGCGCTCAGGCGGCGCCAGTCTTGTCCAGGCACCATGTTCACACCCCCAATGTGTCGTGAAGCATGTCTGGGTTGGTGCGCAGGCTGTCGGTGCTGCCCTGCCAGACGGTGCGGCCTTTTTCGAGGATGAAGTGGGTGTCGGCGATGCGCATCAGCGGGCCGATGTTCTTGTCGATCACCAGCACCGAGATGCCGGTGCTGCGCAGCGATTCCAGGCAGTGCCAGATCTCGGCGCGCACCAGCGGGGCCAGGCCTTCGGTGGCTTCGTCAAGGATGAGCAGGCGCGGGTTGGTCATGAGCGCGCGGCCGATGGCCAGCATCTGCTGTTCGCCACCCGAGAGGTTGGAGCCCAGGTTGCTGGCGCGCTCCTTCAGGCGAGGGAACAGGCCGTACACACGCTCCAGCGTCCACGGGTCCTTGCGGCCCAGGCGGTTGTGGGCGGTGGCGACCAGGTTCTCGTAGACCGTGAGGTTGGGGAAGACCTGGCGCTGCTCCGGCACCAGGCCGATGCCCAGACGCGCGATCTTGTACGAGGGCAGGCCCGTCACGTCCTGGCCGGCGAAGCTGATGCGCCCGGCGCGTGGGCCGCGTATGCCGGTGGCGGCGCCCACGGTGGTGGTCTTGCCCATGCCGTTGCGGCCCAGCAGGGTGGCGAACTCGCCTTCGGCGATGGCCAGCGAGACGCCGAACAGGGCCTGGGCGTCGCCGTAGTTGACCTCGATGTCCTCGATCTTGAGCAGGGTGTTCATGGCGCGCTCATGCCTCCATGGTTTCGTCGCCCAGGTAGGCGGTGCGCACATCGGCGTTGTCGCGGATCTCGTCCGGCGTGCCGCTGGCGATGATGCGGCCATAGACCAGCACCGAGATGCGGTCGGCCAGCGAGAACACGGCGTCCATGTCGTGTTCCACCAGCAGGATGGTGTAGCGGCCCTTCAAGCCGCGCAGCAGCTCCACCACCTTGCCCGACTCCTGGTGGCTCATGCCGGCCATGGGCTCGTCCAGCAGCAGCAGCTTGGGGTCGGCCACCAGCACCATGGCCAGCTCCAGCTGGCGGCGTTCGCCGTGCGCCAGTTCGGACACGCGGGTGTGCATGCGGTGTGTCAGCCCGGCCTGCGCGATGGTGCGCTGCGCCGGCTCCACCAGCTCGGCCTGCTTCAGCACCGGTGTCCAGCAGCCCAGGCTGTGGCCGCAGTGCGCCTGGCGCGCCAGGGCCACGTTTTCCAGCACGGTGAATTCGGGGAAGACCGAGGTGATCTGGTAGGAGCGTGCCAGTCCGCGCAGGGCGCGCGGTGCGGGCGACAGCGCGGTGATGTCTTCGCCGTTGAACTCGATGCGCCCGCTGTTGGGGAAGACCTCGCCGCCGAGCTGCCCGATCAGCGTGCTCTTGCCGGCGCCGTTGGGGCCGATGATGGCGTGCAGCTCGCCCGGCTGCAGCGCCAGCGACAGGTGGTCGGTGGCCAGCAGGCCGCCGTAGCGTTTGACCAGCTCGGTCACGTTCAGCAGTGGGGTGTTCATGGGCGCTCTCCCTGTGCCAGGGCCTGGGCCTGGCGGCGTTCCCGCCGCTCGTCGAAATCGAGCATGTAGCCGTAGAGCCCGCGCTTGGCGCTCAGCACCACCAGCACGATCAGCGGGCCCAGGATCAGCATCCAGTGTTCGGTGATGGCCTTGAGGATCTCCTCGGTGACCAGCAGGGTGAGCGCGCCCACCACCGGCCCCAGCACCGTGCCCATGCCGCCCAGCACCACCATCACGATGACCTCGCCCGACACCGTCCAGGCCAGGTAGGCCGGCGCGGCAAAGCCGGTCAGGTTGGCGTAGAGCAGGCCGGCCAGGCCACACAACACGCAGGACACCACGTAGGCCAGCAGCTTGTAGCGGGTGGTGGCAAAACCCATGGCCTTCATGCGCCGCTCGTTCACGCGGCAGCCCTGCAGCACCATGCCAAAACGCGCATGCACCAGGCGGTGCGACAGCAGCAGGGCCAGCAACAGCAGGGCCAGCGCGGTGTAGTACAGCGCCAGCGGCGAGCCCAGGTCCAGCGGGCCGAACTGGCTGCGCGTGCTGATGGACAGGCCGTCGTCGCCGCCGTACTGCTTGAGGCTCACGAACAGGAAATAGAACATCTGGGCGAAGGCCAGCGTGATCATGATGAAGGCCACGCCGGTGGTGCGCAGCGACACCAGGCCGGTGAGCAGGCCCACCACCGCACACAGGCCGACGGTGATCAGGAGCTGCAGCCAGCCGCTGTCGCTGCCGTGGTGCGCGGCGATGCCCACCACGTAGGCGCCCAGGCCCAGGTAGAGCGCGTGGCCGAAGCTGACCATGCCGCCGTAGCCGAGGATGAGGTTGAGGCTGATGGCGGCGATGCCGAACACCAGGACGCGGCTGACGAAGGTGATGGCGAACGGCTCGGCCGCCAGCTGCGCGTACAGCGGCACCAGCAGCAGCGCCAGCACCAGCAGCGCGGTGAACCAGAAGGAGAGGTGCCGGGTGTTCATGCGTTTTTCACCGGAAAAAGGCCCTGCGGCCTGAAGGCCAGCACCAGTGCCATGAAGATGGAGATCAGCATCGACGCCAGGGCCGGGCCGGCCGCCATCGCCGTGCTGCGGTCCAGGAACTCGCGCAGCAGCATGGGCAGGAAAGCGCGGCCCACGGTGTCGATCAGGCCGACGATCAGGGCCGAATAGAACGCACCGCGCACCGAGCCAATGCCGCCGATGACGATCACGATCATGGCCATGATGAGGATGGGCTCGCCCATGCCAGGCTGCACCGACAGGATGGGCCCGCTCATGAGGCCGGCCAGGCCGGCCAGCATGGCGCCCAGCGCAAACACCAGGGCGTTGAGCAACTGGATGTTGACGCCCAGCGCGGCCACGATGGTGGGGTTGCTGGAGCCGGCGCGGATCAACATGCCCACGCGCGTCTTGCTGATCAGCAGGTAACAGCCCAAGGCCACCAGCAGGCCGACCAGGATGATGACGAAGCGGTAGGCCGGGTACATGATGCCGCCCAGGTTGATGGCGCCGGACAGCCATTCGGGCATGTTCATGTAGACCGGCGAGGGACCCCAGACCATGCGCACCAGCTCGTTGAAGAAGAGGATGAGGCCGAAGGTGGCCAGCACCTGGTCGAGGTGGTCGCGGGTGTAGAGCCGTGCCGCCACCACGCGTTCCATCAGCAGGCCCAGCGCCGCCGAGCCCAGCAGGGCGGCCGCGCCGGCCAGCAGGAAGGAGTCGCTCAGGCCGTAGGCGAAAGCGGCGAAGTAGGCCCCCATCATGTAGAGGCTGCCGTGGGCCAGGTTGACGAAGTTCATGATGCCGAACACCAGCGTGAGGCCGGCCGACAGCATGAACAGCAGCACCCCGAGCTGCAGCCCGTTGAGCATCTGGATGACAAAGAGCGAAGGGCTCATGACGCACCTGTGATTCAAGAATGGCGTGTCTCACCCCAGGGTGGCCGCCGCTGCAAAAAAGGGCCGCCCTGTGGCGGGACGGCCCCTGCTCCGGAGCTGGCCTCAGCTCACTTCAGGGCGCATTCCTTGTGGTAGGCGTCGGCATGGTCTTTCAAGGCCACACCCTTGTTGACGAAGGCGGCCTGGCCCGATGCGTCCTTGGCCACGTCCACGCGGTAGAAGTTGCGGATCGGGAACTGGTTGTTGTTGAACTTGAAGGGGCCGGCCACCGACTTGAAGTCGGCCGCCTTGAGCGCGGTGCGCAGCGCCTCCTTGTTGTCGACCTTGCCGCCGGTCTTGGTCAGGGCCGAGTTCAGCAGCATGGCGGCGTCGTAGCTCTGGGCCGCGTACAGCGAGGGCGTGCGCTTGTACTTGGCCTGGAAATCGGCCACGAACTTCTTGTTCTGCGGGTTGTCGAGGTCGGGGCTGTAGGGCGAGCCGGTCACGGCGCCCAGGGCCAGGTCCTTGAGCGCGGGCAGGGTGGTGCCGTCGACGGTGGAGGTGGACAACATCGGGATCTTGCCCAGCAGGCCGGCCTGGCGGTACTGCTTGACGAAGTTCACGCCCATGCCGCCGGGGTAGAAGACGTAGATGGCGTCGGGTGCGGCGGCCTGCAGCTGGGCGATCTCGGCCGAGTAGTCGGGCTGGTTGACCTGGGTGTAGACCTCGTCGATCACCGTGCCCTTGTAGAAGCGCTTGAAGCCCGAGAGCGCGTCCTTGCCGGCCTGGTAGTTGGGCGCCAGCAGGTAGACCTTCTTGTAGCCGCTGTCGGTGGCGTGCTGGCCCATGGATTCGTGCAGCGAGTCGTTGTTCCACGAGGTGCTGAAGTACATCGGGCTGCAGCCCTTGCCGGTGATGGGCGTGGGGCCGGCGTTGGAGCCCAGCAGCAGCACGCCGGCGTCGGTGATGGGCTTGTGCACGGCCATCATGACGTTGGAGAAGGTCACGCCGGTGATGATGCTGACCTTGTCGCGCTCGATCAGCTTCTGTGCCAGCTGCACGCCCAGGTCGGGCTTGAGCTGGTCGTCCTCGCGGATCACCTGCACGGCCTGGCCGCCGAGTTTGCCGCCCGCGTGTTCGATGCCGAGCATGAAGGCGTCGTACTGGTCCTGGCCCAACGCGCCGGCGGGGCCGGACAAGGTGCCCAGGAAACCGATCTTGACCTGTGCCTGGGCGGCACCGCCCAGCGTCAACGCACCCATTGCCAGCATCACAGCGCTCAACGTCAACTTCATGGAATCACTCCTTGGATGAAAAACGGACCGGTCCGACGACCTGGATTTAGTTTAGGTTTAAATTAACGAAGCTTAATTGGTATAAACCCTGAAACTTCAATCCGAACGCAAGCGAGTTGCGTGCCAGGCCTGCCAGTCGCTGCCCGGATGCACCTCGCCGCAGCCCGGGCAGGTGCGCTCCGCGGGGGACGAGGCATAGAAGCGCTGGTAGATCGCCGGCAGATCCTCCACGATGCTGCTGAGCTGCAGCTCGGCCCGGTGCACCCGGGTGCCACAGGCGGCGCAGTACCACTCGAAGGCGTCCAGCGTGCCCTGCGGGCGTGGGAACTCGATCACCGTGCACAGGCTGCCCGGTTCGGGCCGCTGGGGCGAATGGCGCACGTGGGCGGGCAGCAGGAAGATGTCGCCCTCGTGCAGGTCGACCCGCTCGAACTTGCCGCGGTCGGCCACCAGCAGGTGGGCGTTGCCCCGGAACTGGTGGAAGTACTCTTCGAAGGGGTCGTCGTGGAAGTCGGAGCGCTGGTTGGGGCCGCCGACCACGGTGACGATCATGCCCGCGTCTTTCCAGATCTGCTGGTTGCCCACGGGCGGCTTGAGCAGGTGCTGGTGTTCGTCGATCCAGCGGGCGAAGTTGATGGGTTGTCGCATGGGGTCTCCTCGGGGTGAAGGGCTGTGAACGGGTCCTAGAGCGCCACGGCGGCACGGCGTCGCAGCAGGGTGTGCAGGGCGCTGTGCGCGGTGATCTGCGAGGTGCGCGGGTTCTGCGGGTCGGGCCGGTTGATCAGGCGCAGTGTGAGCTGGCCGGCCGCGCCCTGCGCCTCGACCTCGTGCACGTTGTCGCGCACGCCGGGGTCGGCCCAGAGCTCGACCCGGGTCAGGTCCAGGCCCAGCGTGGCCAGGCCCACGGTGGCGGCGACGTTGGCGTTGAGCGGGAACAGCGTGGCGGCCTCGCGCGCGCTGCCACGGAAGAAGCAGGTGGCGGCCTGCAGCGAGGCGAGGTCGACCCGCTCGGCCGCCGCCGTGCCCAGCCAGGCCTGGGGCGGCTTGCGCCCGCGGTAGGTCACCTCGTCCAGGCCGGCGCTGTGGGCCGCGCCCAGCCAGTCCAGGCCGCCGATGGCGCCCGACACCAGCTGCACCTGGCAGGCGCCGGCGCGGGCGGCGGCGTCCAGTCGGGCCAGGCGCGCCGCATCGGCCAGCGAGCCCACCGACACCAACACCAGGTCGCAGCCGCCGCGCAGCACAGTCTCGACGTGGGCATCCACCGCCTGGTGGCCGGCACATTCCACCACCACGTCGGGCCGGCAGGCCAGCAGCGCGGCCGCGTCCGCCACCAGCAGGGGGGCCAGCGCCGGCACGTCGCGCGCGCCCTGGGCGGCGTCAAACACGAGCGCGCCCACCAGCTCGAAGGCGTCGGGTCGTGCCAACAGCATGGCCGCCAGGCGCTGGCCGATGGCGCCCAGGCCGATCAATGCGACACGCTGGCGGGCGGCCGCTTGTGGCGCGGCGCTCATCGGGCAAACCACCAGATCAACAGCGCACCACCACCCAGCAGGGCGGCCACCCACAGGCTGTCGGGCACGGCCGGGCGCGGCGGCGTGGCGGGGCTGGATGCCGGCGCCGCCTCGGCTGGGGTGCTGGCCAGCTGTGCCGCAAAACGCTGGAAGAAGTCCTCGCTCATCTTGCGCACCGAACCTTCGATCAGCCGCGCACCGAGCTGGGCCAGTTTGCCGCCCACCTGGGCGTCGGCCTGCCAGTCCAGCCGGGTTTCGGTGGCCGACACGGCGGTCAGCGCGACCCGGGCCTCGCCCTTGCCAAAACCGGCCACGCCGCCCTGGCCCGAAAACCGCAGGGTGCAGGCCGTGGGCGGTGCCATGTCCAGCAGGCTCATGGTGCTGCTGAAGCGGGCCGAGACCGGCCCGATGCTGACCTTGACGCTGCTGGCGTAGTCGGTCTCGCTGGTGCGCTCGAACTTGTCGCAGCCGGCGATGCTCTGGCGCAGCACCTCGGGGTCGAGCAGGGCGTCCCAGACGCGCTGTTGCGGTTGGTTCAGAACCTGTGTGCCTTGGAAGTTCATGGTGTGGATGTCAGGTGTTGCAACACGGCGCGGCGTGTCAGCACGCCGGCCAGGTGGGCGCGGTAGGCGGCGCTGGCGTGCAGGTCGGTGCCCGCGCGTTCGGGGCTCAGCGTCAGGGCGCCGAGCACGGCGGGGTCAAAGCGGGCCGACAGCGCGGCCTCGGCCTCGGTCCAGCGGCACACGCCGTGGCCCAGGCCGGTGATGGCCACACGCACGCCGTCGGCCGCACGTGCCACCGCGACGCCGGTGAGCGCAAATCGCGAGGCCGGCTGTTCGAACTTGAGGTAGTGCAGCCGCGGCGCCATCGGGAAGCGCAGGCCCAGCAGCACCTCGTCGGGCTCCAGCGCGGTGCTGAACATGCCCTGGAAAAAATCGTCGGCGCTCAGGCTGCGGCGGTCGGTGACGACCGTCGCGCCCAGGGCCAGCACGCCGGCGGGCCAGCAGGCGGCGGGGTCGGCGTTGGCGATGGAGCCGCCCAGCGTGCCGCGGTTGCGCACCTGCTGGTCGGCGATGCCGGCGGCCAGCCGCGCCAGGCCGGGCAGGCGCTGGCGCACCAGGGGCGAGGCGGCGATGCTGGCGTGGGTGCACATGGCGCCCACCCACAGCTGGGCGCCGTCCTCGCGCAGGCCCTGCAGCTCGGGCAGGGCCTGCAGGTCGATCAGCAGCGAAGGCGCGGCCAGGCGCAGGCGCATGGCGGCCAGCAGGGTCTGGCCGCCGGCCAGCAGCTTGGCGTCGGGTTCTTCGCGCAGCCAGGCCACGGCGTCGGCCACGCGGCTGGCGCGGCGGAAATCCAGTGTGCTCATGCCAGGCGCTCCGGCGCGGCGCGCATCTGGCGCAGGCCCTGGCACACGGCGGTGACGATGCCGCCGTAGCCGGTGCAGCGGCACAGGTTGCCGCAGAGCGCGTGGCGCACGGCCTCCGGTTCGGCCGGCACGTCTTCGTCGGCCATGGCCACGGCGCGCATCACCATGCCGGGCGTGCAGTAGCCACACTGCAGCGCGTGGTGCTGGCCAAAGGCCTGTTGCATGGGGTGCAGCGTGCCATCGGGCGCGGCCAGGTCCTCGATGCTGCGCACCGAAGCGCCTTCGAGCTGGCGCACCAGCACGTTGCACGACTTCTGCGCCAGACCGTTCACCACCACGGTGCAGGCACCACATTGGGCCGTGTCGCAACCGGCGTGGGTGCCGTTCAGGCCCAGCTGCTCGCGCAGCAGCTCAAGCAATGTTTGCGACGGGTCGACGCCACCCACCACCGGCTGGCCGTTGACGCTCAGGGAGACGCCGGTCATGGCTCAGGCCAGCTTGAGGCCACTGCGGGCCAGGGCGGCGCGGGTGGCGGCCTTTTCGGCCTCGCTCAGGTTGAGCAGGGGGCGGCGCACCGGGCCGCCGACCTGGCCCAGCAGCTCCAGCCAGTACTTGGTGTAGGCCTGGGGCGTGCCGCTGGGACGGGCCGAGCGGAAGGCCTGGCGCGCCGGCTCCAGGCTGTCGCGCACCACACGCGCCTCGGCGTGTTTGCCTTCAAAGGCCAGGCGGGTGTATTCGTTGATGCGCTGGTCCACCGCGGTCTGCAGCAGGAAGGGCGGTGTGGAGCACAGGTAGAGCTGCCAGCCCAGTTCGATGATGTTGTCCAGCCACTCCTCTTCCGACGCGGTGCTGACCAGGATCTTGTCGCCCGCCAGTTCGGTGAGCTTCTTGTAGAGCGGGCGGTCCACGCTGTACTTGATGGCCACGATGTTGGGCAGCTCGGCGATGCGCGCGCACAGCTCGGGGCTCATGATGTAGCCGCAGTCGGGGTGGTTCCACAGCGCGATGCCGATGTCCAGCTGTTCGCTCAGGTGGCGGTAGTACTCGTAGACCGTGGCCTCGGCGTCGTGGTGGAAGTGCAGCACCGGGCTGTGCACCACGATGTAGTCGGCGCCCACGTCCTGCGAGTGACGGGCCAGCTCCAGGACGACATCGAGGTTGGTGTCGGAACACGAGGTGACGATGCCGCAGTGGCCGGCGGCCTCTTCCACCGCCAGCTCGAAGGTGCGCTTGCGCTCGGCCACCGACATCGAGAAGAACTCGCCCTGTTTGCCGCTGACGAACAGGCCGCCGAGCTTCAGGGTCCGCACCCAGTGTTGCAGGTTGCGGCGAAAGCCCGCTTCGTCCAGGGACAGGTCGTCCTTGAAGGGCGTGGCGGTGGCGGCCCAGACGCCACGGAAGTGTTCGCGGGCGTAGGCCTTGGCGTCTTGTTTGAGGTACTTGGTGCTCATGGTGCAACTTTCGAGGATGGGGGTTGGGTGGCGCGCCACAGCCGTTCGGCCGTGAGCGGGAAATCGAGTTCGGGCTCGCCCCAGGGCGAGAGCGCGTCGGCGGCGGCGTTGAGCAGGGCCGCCGGCACGCCGATGCAGCCGGCCTCGCCCACGCCCTTGGCGCCCAGCGCGTTGGCCTGCGTGGGCCGGTGCAGGCCGACCAGTTCGATGGCGTCGAGCGCGGGCATGTCGTCGGCGCGTGGCACGGCGTAGTCCATCAGCGAGCCGGTGACCAGTTGGCCCTCGCCGTCGTAGACCAGGCGCTCCAGCAGGGCCTGGCCGATGCCCTGGGCCATGCCGCCCAGCAGCTGCCCCTGGGCCAGCTGCGGCGAGACGATGTGGCCGGCGTCGTCGGCCCAGACGATGCGTTCGATGGCGGGCTGGCCGGTGTCGCGGTCCACGCTCATGCGGGCGATCACGCAGCCGTAGCTCCAGGCCTCGGCCGGCGCGGTGTAGACCTGCTCGGCGCTCAAGGGCAGGGCCTCGCCGGCGTCGCGCCGGCGCGCGGCTTCCTGCGCGGCCAGCAGCACCGCGCTGCCGCCGATGGCCATGCTGCGGCTGGCCAGCGCGCCCACGCCTTCGGGGCAGGTGGCGGTGTCGCCGTGCAAGACCGCGATGTGCGCCGCGTCCACGCCCAGGGCCTGCGCGGCGATCTGGGCGTAGCTGGTTTCGTGGCCCTGGCCCTGGGCCGATGAGCCGCTGGCCACGGACACCGAGCCATCGGCCAGCAGCGTCACGCGGGCGCTTTCCCAGCCCTGGCCACAGGGTTCGACGTACAGCGCCAGGCCGATGCCCACCAGTTCGCCCTGGGCGCGGCGCGTGGCCTGGGCGGCGCGTTCGGCCTCGTAGCCAAAGGCCTCGCAGGCCAGGTCCAGCGCGGCGCGGTAGTCGCCGGCGTCCAGCGTCTCGCCGGTGGGCGTGGCATAGGGCATGCTGCCGGCGGCGATCAGGTTGCGCCGGCGCAGCTCCACCGGGTCCAGGCGCAGGCGGCGCGCGGCGCGCTCCACCAGGCGCTCCATCAGCAGCGTGGCCTCGGGCCGGCCGGCGCCACGGTAGATGTTGACGGCCGCGGCGTTCGAGCTTTCGGCGCGCGAACCGATGTCCACGCTGTCCACGCGGTAGGGGCCGGGCAGGATGCGGGCGGCATTGCGCGAAGGCACCACGGCGCTGAAGGGCAGCCAGGCCCCGACCGGGAAACGCAGCCGCGCTTGCAGGTGCTGGAAGTGACCGTCGGCGTCCAGTGCCAGCTCGCCCCGCAGTTGCGCGCCCCGGCCGTGCACGCCGGAGGTGAATTCCTCCGAGCGCGAGGCCGTCCATTTCACGCTGGCCTGGAGCGCGCGGGCCACCCAGGCCACCACCAGCTCCTCGGGGCTGAGCGAGGATTTGGCGCCAAAGGCGCCGCCCACGTCGGGCGCGATCACCCGCACCTTGTCCAGGGGCAGCGCCAGCGTGCTGGCCAGGTCGGCGCGGGCGCGCGAGGGGGTCTGGGTGCCCAGCCACACACACAGGGCCTGCTGCGCCGCATCCCATTCGGCCACGACCGCTCGGGGTTCCATCGCGAAGGCCAGCACACGCGGCTGGGTCTGGCTCACGGCGACGCGGTGCGGGGCGCTGGCAGCGTCCTCGGGCCGGCCGTGTTGGAACGCGACCTGGCCGATGGCGCTGGCCTCGTTGTCCAGGTCGTTCTGGGGCGTCTGGGTCTCGCAGTCGGCCCACACCAGCTCGGCCGCGGCCTGGGCGGCGCGGGCGCTGCGCGCCACCACCACCGCCAGCGGCTGGCCCACGCTGCCAATGTCGTCGGTGGGCAGCAGCGGCAGGCGGCGCGTGTCGTCGGTGGGCCACAGGGGGTTGGTGGCCGGCAGGCGCAGGCCGGCCAGGTCCGCACCCGCGAACACCGCCACCACGTCGGGCGCCTCGCGGGCGCTGCCGGTGTCCAGCGACAGGATGCGCCCCCGGGCGTGCACGCTGCGCACGAAGGCCGCATGCAGCATGCCCGGACGCGTCACGTCGTGCACGTACCGGCCCTGGCCGGTCAGCAGGCGCCGGTCTTCCACGCGCGCCAGCGGGGCGGGCGTGTCGTGGGGCAAGGGGGCGGTGGAGGCGGTCATGCGAGGGCGGGACGGTGTGTGGACTGGCCCGTATTGCATGGCAAAGGCCGCCTGGGGACAAGCGCATTTATTTGAACGATTCATCAGCCGGACGGGGGGAATCGCCCGGCGCAGCGCTCCCGGCACAATGTGGGCCCCACCGCACCACCGCCATGAACCACCCCTTGATGCACCCCGGCGCGCTGCAGGCCGCCATCGTCGACCTCGACGGCACCCTGGTCGACACCCTGGGCGACTTCGTCGAGGCCCTGGACCGCACCCTGGCCGAGCTGCGCCTGCCCGCCGTGGCCCGCACCGACGTCGAACGCATGATCGGCAAAGGCTCGGAGAACCTGCTGCTGTCGGCCATGGCCCGG
Source organism: Hydrogenophaga sp. OTU3427 (assembly GCF_038440225.1). NCBI lineage: Bacteria > Pseudomonadati > Pseudomonadota > Betaproteobacteria > Burkholderiales > Comamonadaceae > Hydrogenophaga > Hydrogenophaga sp. OTU3427. The sequence continues at coordinate 21,375 of NZ_JASATI010000053.1, forward strand.
GTGGGCGAAACAGACCCGCCCGCCCGCCTGCCCCAGGCCTGGGCCGCCTACCAGCGGCACTACCAGGACATCAATGGCCAGCACAGCGCGGTCTTCGACGGCGCGCGCGAGGGCCTGCGGCTGCTGCGCGACGCCGGCCTGTCCCTGGCCTGCCTGACCAACAAACCCCTGGCCTTTGCCCGGGCGCTGCTGCGCGACAAGGGACTCGATGGCTTTTTTGACCAGGTGTTCGGCGGCGACAGCTTCGAGCGCAAGAAGCCCGACCCCCTGCCCCTGCTCAAGGCCTGCGAGGCCCTGGGCAGCGCACCCGCCGCCACGCTGATGGTGGGCGATTCGCAGAACGACGCCCTGGCCGCGCGCGCCGCCGGCTGCCCCGTGGTGCTGGTGACCTACGGCTACAACCACGGCGAACCGATCGCCCTCGCACCCCACGATGGCCTGCTGGATTCGCTCGCCGAGCTGGGCCAATGGCCCGGCCTGCAGGGCCGGCGGCGGGCTTGAGGGACAATAGCGGCTTGGCTGCCCACCCCGGGCCACGTGGCCCACGGGCCGCGCCCAGCCGCTCGCCTGAGCCCGTTCGATCCGTGTCCCCTTCTTCCCAAGACCCATCCCGCATGACGCCGCTGGAGCTGCGCGCCAGCGGCTCGCTGGCCTCCATCTTCGCGCTGCGCATGTTGGGCCTGTTCCTGGTGCTGCCGGTGTTCGCGCTGGAGGCCCGCCGCTACCCCGGTGGCGACGATCCGGCGCTGGTGGGCCTGGCCATGGGCATCTACGGCCTCACGCAAGGCCTGCTGCAGATCCCCCTGGGCATGGCCTCGGACCGTTTTGGCCGCAAGCCGGTGATCCTGGCCGGCCTGCTGTGTTTTGCGCTGGGCAGCGCGCTGGCGGCCTGGGCGCCGTCGGTGCACTGGCTGGTGGCCGGGCGGGCGCTGCAGGGCGCGGGCGCGATCTCGGCCGCCGTCACCGCCTTCTTGGCCGACGTCACCCGCGACCAGGTGCGCACCAAGGCCATGGCCCTGGTGGGCGCCAGCATCGCCCTGATGTTTGCCCTGTCCCTGGTGCTGGCGCCCTGGCTGGCGGCGCGCATCGGCCTGTCGGGCCTGTTCACGTTGACCGCCGTGCTGGCGGTGGGCGGCATGGCGGTGGTGGCCTGGGTGGTGCCGCCCGAACCGGTGGTGCACAAGGACGCCGGCCGTGGCGGCCTGCGCGAGGTGCTGGCCCACGCCGGCCTGCTGCGCCTGAACCTGGGCGTGTTCGTGCTGCACGCGGTGCAACTGGCCATGTGGATGGTGGTGCCCGGGGTGCTGGTGCACAGCGGCCTGGCCGCCGACGACCACTGGAAGGTCTACCTGCCCACCGTGCTGCTGTCCTTCGTCATCATGGGCGGTGGCCTGTTCCGCCTGGAGCGCAAGGGGCACCTGCGCGCCGTCTTCCTGTTCTCCATCGCCCTGATTGGCCTGGTGCAGCTGGGCTTTCTGTACGTGGCCCAGGCGCCCTCGCTGGCGGCGGCGGCGGTCTTGTTGTGCCTGTTTTTTGTCGGTTTCAACGCCCTGGAGGCCAGCCAACCCAGCCTGGCCTCGCGGCTGGCGCCGCCCACCCACCGCGGCACCGCGCTGGGTGTCTACAACACCTTGCAGTCGCTGGGCTTCTTTGCTGGCGGCGCCGTGGGCGGCTGGCTGGCCAAGACCCAGGGCAGTCTCGGCGTCTTCGGGGTCTGCGCCGCCCTGAGCCTGCTGTGGCTGGTGGTGGCCTGGCCCATGCGCACGCCGCCTGGCGGCGCCCACGCGGCGGCCGGGCCGGGGCCGTCGCAGCCAGCGGCGAATGCGGCACAATGACACATTCCGGTCCGGTCGGCCCCATGGGGTGCGACGGACCGCAAGTCCTTGATTTCATTCATTTCTGTTCCATCCACCATGGCATCCGTCAACAAAGTCATCCTCGTCGGCAACTGCGGCCGTGACCCCGAAATCCGCTACCTGCCCTCGGGCCAGGCCGTGGCCAATGTCAGCGTGGCCACCTCCAGCCGCCGCAAGGACCGCACCTCCGGCGAAATGGTGGAAGACACCCAGTGGCACCGCGTCACCTTCTACGACCGCCTGGCCGAGATCGCCGGCGAATACGTCAAGAAGGGCCGCCCCATCTACGTCGAAGGCCGCCTGAAGTACGGCAAGTACACCGACCAGTCGGGTGTCGAGAAAAACACGGTGGACATCATCGCCACCGAACTGCAGCTGCTGGGCGGCCGCGAAGGCATGGGCGGCCCTGGTGAAGAAGGTGGCGGCGGCGGTGGCGGCTACAGCCGTCCCCCGGCCGCACCGCGTGCCGCGGCCCCGGCCGCCGCGCCCCGCCAGCCCGCCGCCCGGCCCGCACCGGCCAGCAGCGGCTTTGAAGACATGGACGACGACATCCCGTTCTGACGGACCCGCCCGCTTCGGCGGGTTTTTTTTCGCCATCGTTTTTCTTTTTTCAGCGATCGCAGACCCCAACCCATGCACTACACCGAAACCAAGGAAAAAAGCGCCGAGCTGCTGCGGGCCGTGCTGGCGCTGATGAACCAGCACAACGCCGCTTTCAACCCCCTGACCTACGCCGTCTGCTACGAGTACGTGGCCGGCCTCAACGGGCGGCTCAACCAGGCCTTCGAGCACCTCAGCCGCAGCGAGCCGCGCCTGAGCGACGACAGCATGGCGCGGCTGTACCGCGAGCACATCGCCGGCATCGACGACAAGACCATGGAGCGCATCAGCGGCGACATGCAGCGCGTGATGACCGGCATGTCGGAGAGCGCGGCGCGCACCGGCAGCGATGCCGGCGACTTCACCCAGCACCTCGATGGCCTGTCACAGGCGCTGCAGTCCAGCGACACCGAACGCCTGGGCCAGCAGCTGGGCCAGGCCCTGCGCAGCACGGTGGCCATGCGCACCTCGGCCGCCGCCCTGCAGGCGCAGGTGGCGGCCAGCCGGCGCGAGATCGAACAGCTGCGCGCCGACCTGCAGCGTGCCCGCGAGGATGTGTTTGTCGACAGCCTGACCAAGGTGCTCAACCGCAAGGGCCTGGACCACAAGCTGGCCCAGCTGCTGCGCACGCCCTCGGCCAGTGGCACCCAGCATGCGCTGGTGATGCTGGACATCGACCACTTCAAGGGCATCAACGACAACCACGGCCACCTGATGGGCGACCGCGTGCTCAGCGCCCTGGGCGAGCTGCTCAAGCTCAGCGTGGGCGAGGCCGGCAGCACCGTGGCCCGCTACGGTGGCGAGGAATTCGCCATCCTCCTGCCCAACGCCACGCCCGCGCTGGCGCGCGAGGTGGCCGAGCGGGTGCGCTTGCGCACCAAGGCGCTCAAGATCCGTCACAAGCAGAGCAACGAAGTGGTGCTCACGCTCACCCTGTCGGCCGGTGTGGCTGCACACCAGCGGGGCGAGGACGCCAGCGCCTGGATCGCGCGCGCCGACAAGGCCTTGTACCAATCGAAAGAAAGCGGCCGCGACCGGGTGAGCCTGGCTTGACAGTGCCCCCACGCTCCGCTGCTGCGCGGGTCGCTGCCCCCCAGGGGGGCGCGGGCCGGCTTGGGGCGGCCCGGCGCTCGGCCCCCAGGATGTGGGTTACAGGAAGTCGGCGGCCTCGGTGCTGATGATGCCGCCGCCCAGGCAGACCTCGCCGTCGTACAACACGGCCGACTGACCCGGCGTCACGGCCCACTGGGGCTCGGTGAAATCCAGCGCAAACCCGCCATCGGGCTGGGGTTCGAAGCGGCAGGCGGCGTCGGTCTGTCGGTAGCGCGTCTTGGCCGCGATGTCGCTGGCCGAGGGTGGCTGGCCGGCCACCCAGCTGGCGTCCAGCGCGCGCAGGCGCGGCGACAGCAGCCAGGGGTGCTCGTGGCCCTGAACCACCCACAGGGTGTTTTTCGCGATGTCCTTGCGCGCCACGAACCAGGGCGCGTGGTCGCCGCCGCCGCGTTGGGCGCCTTTCTCCTTCACGCCGCCAATGCCCAGGCCCTGGCGCTGGCCCAGGGTGTAGAAGCTCAGGCCCTGGTGGCGGCCGATGGTGCGGCCCTGCTCGTCCTTGATCGGGCCCGGCTCCTTGGCGATGTAGCGGTTGAGGAAGTCGCGGAACGGCCGCTCGCCGATGAAGCAGATGCCGGTCGAGTCCTTCTTTTTGGCGTTCGGCAGGCCGATCTCGGCGGCGATGCGGCGCACCTCGGTCTTGTGCAGCTCGCCCACCGGGAACAGCGTCTTGCTCAATTGCGCCTGGTTGAGCCGGTGCAGGAAATAGCTCTGGTCCTTGGACGGGTCCAGGCCCTTGAGCAGCTCGAAGGCACCGCCGCGCTCGCGGACACGGGCATAGTGCCCGGTGGCGATCTTCTCGGCGCCCAGGCGCATGGCGTGGTCGAGGAAGGCCTTGAACTTGATCTCGGCGTTGCACAGGATGTCGGGGTTGGGCGTGCGCCCGGCGCCGTATTCGCGCAGGAATTCGGCGAACACCCGGTCCTTGTATTCGGCCGCGAAGTTGACGTGTTCGATCTCGATGCCGATCACGTCGGCCACGCTGGCCGCGTCCACGAAGTCGATGTTGGACGAGCAGTACTCGCTGTCGTCATCGTCTTCCCAGTTCTTCATGAAGATGCCGATGACCTCATGGCCCTGCTGCTTGAGCAGCCAGGCGCTCACGGCCGAATCGACGCCGCCGGACAGGCCGACGACCACACGTTGCTTGGATGACATGGCCACAATTATCCGTCCGGGGCCCGCGCTGCCTGGGGTTGACCCGGTCAAACCCCCTGCAAGGCTCACGTTTTCTGCTGCATCCGCACGAAGAAGGCCGGCCGCACGATCAGCTTGCGGTAACCCAGTTCGATGTCGCCTGCATCGCGCAGGCCCTGCAATTCCAGGTGCACCCGCTGGCGCGATCCACCCACCCCGTTGGCGATGTCGTTTTGCGAAATCCACAATTCCACGCTGCCGTCGCGTGCGGGTATCCCGTGTTGTTTGGCCCACCACAGGAGCAAGGTCTTGAGCTTGTCCGCCAAGGTGCGCGACCCCTTGATGTCGATCATGTCGTACTGCTGCTGCAGGCGCCGGCTCAGTCCGACGCAGACGCCCACACCCGCCTGGGGCACGGTTCGCATCATCTCCAGCAACACCTCGCGGGAGAAATGCAGTATCCGCGCGGTGTCCGTGTCGACCCGTACCGTGAACCGCGTGGGCAGGCCCGGCAGGATGTAGTGCAAGCCAAACAGCTCATCCGGCATGATCCAGCCCCCATGCTGTTCGGCGCCATCGGGTTGTTGGCCCAGGTAGACCAGCCGCCCTTCCAGCAGCCAGGACCCCTGCGAGGGGGGCGCCCCCCGGAGCTGGACCACCTCGCCTTGTGCATAGCGCCGAACGGCGCCGTGGCAGCGCAGAAACGCACAGGCCTCGGGGGTGAGGTCGGCCACGGTGAAGCCGGCGGTCTTGACACCAAAAGGGGACAGGGCGGCGGCGTTGTTCATGGCCTTGGCCTCGGGTCGGCGAGAGGCTCAAGGTGCTGGAAGAACTTCGGGCGGATGATGATCTTGCGGTAGGCCAGGTCCACCTCGCCGAGGTCGCGCAGGTTCTGCAGTTCCAGGTGCACCCGCTGGCGCGAGGCGCCGACGCCGGCGGCGATGTCATGCTGCGAGACCCACAGCTCGATGCTGCCGTCTCGCGCCGGTATGCCGTGGTTCTTGACCAACCAGACCAGCACGACCCGCAACTGATCGGCCAGGCTGCGGGGACCGCTGATGTCGATGACATCGTGCAGCTGCTGGATCCGGCGACCCAGGCCGATGGCGATGCCTACGGTGACTTCGGGCATCGCCGCCATCATCTCCAGTAGCAGGCTTCTTGAAAAATGCACCAGTGTGGCCCGCTCCGTCACCACCACCAGGGTGGTGCGCGAAGGGCATTGCAGCAGCATGTTGTAGACACCGAACAACTCTGAGGGCATCACCCAGCCGCCGTGTTGCTCCGAGCCATCGGGGTGAACGACCATGGACTTGATGCGGCCGGCCTGCACCCACGAGGCGTGGTCCGGCATCACCAGGTGGCGCTGCACCGCCTCGCCTTCCCGGTAGTGGCGCAGCGTACCGCGTTGCTCCAGGAACTGGCGCGCCTCCGGCGGCAGGTCATCAATGGTGGGGCCCTTGGTGATGACCCCGAAGGGTGACAGGGCCTCAGCTTCTTGTCCCATGGCTGGTCTCGACGGGATGGGTGAGGCCAGCGCGGCAAGCCGGCCGAAAAGTGATCCATGCCCCCACCTGCCCGCCTTCGCGGCGCACGCACGCCTGGGCTTCTGGCACCCAAAAGCTGTGCACCTGTGGCGGCAGGTCATGGATGTGTGGCCACGAGGTCTTCACACCGACGGGCGACAAGGCAGCAATCGACGGAAACATGCGAATATTTTGCCTTCGAATGACGCAATTGAGACTTTTGCCTGAAGTGGGCGGAAAAGACAGGGGGCGGGGGGGGCGGGATCGTCAGATCCGGGGCGGCGCAACACCTCCCGCCCAAACTGCTTTGGGGGCAACCGGGACTTTCAGGAGGTGGCCGTTGAAAAAAAGAAACTCAAATGTCACGGTTGCGGATTTTCCATTCCGCCGAAATGCCTACAGTTGAGCCCAAGGGAGAGACAAGAACCAACACAAGAAGAATGCCGACTGACACGGCGCGATCAGGGGGTTGGAAACATGACGTTGGAAGGAGAAGGCGCCGCAGAGCGACCACACAACAAGAAGCTCAGGGAGAAAAAAGCCAAGGCACCGCAGAGTGCCCGATAAGAAGCAGGGATACAGGCGGGCTGCCACGGGAGCCGGTCGATGGAAACACCGATCGAACTCCGGGAGACGTGGCAGACCCGCCCTGGTCCTCGGCCTTCGATGCGGCCGGCGGCCCGTGCGGCCTCAGCCGCGCACTTCGCCCTCACCCAGCACCACGTACTTGAGCGAGGTCAGGCCTTCGATGCCGACCGGGCCGCGGGCGTGGAACTTGTCGGTGCTGATGCCGATTTCGGCGCCCAGCCCGTATTCGAAGCCGTCGGCAAAGCGGGTGCTGGTGTTGACCATCACGCTGGCCGAATCCACCTCGCGCAGGAAACGCTGGGCGTGCATGTGGTCGCGCGTGAGGATGGCGTCGGTGTGGTGGCTGGAGTAGTGGTTGATGTGGCGAATAGCCTCGTCGATGCCGGCCACCACCTTGACGCTGATGATGGGCGCGAGGTATTCCTCGAACCAGTCCTGCTCGGTCGCGTCGGTCAGCTGCGCGCCGGGCACAGCCGCCAGCAGGGCGCGTGCCTCGGGGCAGGTGCGCATCTCCACGCCCTTTTGTGCGTAGATGGCGCCGATGCGGGGCAGGAACTCGGCCGCCACGCCGCGCGCCACCAGCAGGCCTTCGCTCGCGTTGCAGGGGCTGTATTTGTTCGTCTTGGCGTTGTCGGCCACCTTGACCGCCATGGCGATGTCGCAGGGGTCGTCCACGTAGGTGTGGCAGTTGCCGTCCAGGTGCTTGATCACCGGCACCTTGGCCTCGGCGCTGATGCGCTCGATCAGGCCTTTGCCGCCGCGCGGGATGATCACGTCCACGTAGGCGGGCATGGCGATCAGCTGGCCGACGGCGGCGCGGTCGGTGGTGGGCACGAGTTGCACGGCCTCCAGGGGCAGGTCGGCCTCGGCCAGGGCGCGCTGCACCAGGGCCGCCAGGGCGCGGTTGCTGTCGATGGCCTCGGAGCCGCCGCGCAGGATGCAGGCGTTGCCGCTCTTGATGGACAGGCTGGCGGCCTCGATGGTCACGTTGGGCCGGCTCTCGTAGATCATGCCGAAGACGCCGATGGGCACGCGCATCTGCCCCACGCGGATGCCGCTGGGCTGCTGCTTCATGCCGCTGACCTCGCCGATGATGTCGGCCATGGCGGCGAGCTGCTCGCAGCCCTGGGCACAGGTCTCCAGCACCTTGGGGGTCAGCTTGAGGCGGTCCACCATGGGCTCGCTCAGGCCGTTGGCGCGGGCGCGCTCCAGGTCCTTGGCGTTGTCCACCTGCAGCGCGTCGACGTTGGCGCGCAGCAGGGCGGCCAGGGCCTTGAGGGCGGCGTTCTTGCGCGCGGCCGGGGCGCGGGCCATGTCGAAGGCGGCGCGGCGGGCCTGCACGCCCAGGGTCTGCATCAGTTCGGGGATGTTCAACGCGTTCATGCCCGCGATTTTCGCACCGCGCGCCCGGACGTGCCGGGGACAGCGGGCCGAAGGGACATCATGTGCTGCTGGAAATGCGCCAGAAAGGCCTGGCCGGCCGGGGTCAGCGGGCGTTCGCCAGCGGTCAGGGCGACGATGTTGCGCTCCACCACCGGGGCGGCCAGCGGCACCCCACACACGCCCACGGAACGGACGCGGCTCAGCGCATACCAGGGCAGCACCGAGACCGCCAGCCCGGCCTCGACCAGGCCGATGGCGGTGCTGACCTGGGCCACCTCGAAGGCGGGCTTGAGCTGGCCGGCCAGCTCGGCGAACCCTTGCTCCACCAGCAGGCGCAGGCCGCTGCCCCGGCGCACCAGGGCCAGCGGTTCGCCCACCAGGTCGGCCCACTGCACCTCGTGCTGCTGCGCCAGCGGGTGGCTGCCCAGGCAGGCCAGCATCAGGCGGTCCTGGTAAAGCAGCGTGCTCTGCAGGTCCAGGGCGGCGGTGTCGGCGGTGCAGATGCCCAGGTCGGCCTCGCCGGCCCGCACCGCGGCAGCGATCTCGTCCACCGCCAGGTCGGACAACACCAGGGTGACGTCGGGAAAACGCTCGCGGAAGCTGGCCATCAGCGTCGGCACCAGGGTGGCGGCCAGCAGCGGCGAGGTGGCCACCGCCAGCCGCGCGCCACGGCGCTGGCTGAGCTGGCGCAGGTCGTCGAAGGCGGTGTCGAGGTGCTGGAACACCTGCGTGATCGAGGGCAGCAGGGCCTGGCCGGCATCGGTCAGCGCCAGCTTGCGGGTGGTGCGCTCGAACAGGCGCACGCCGACCTCGTTTTCCAGCCCGCTGACCAGCATGGACAGGGCCGAGGGTGTCAGGTGCAGGCGCTGGGCGGCGCGGGTGATGCTGCCGTCCTGGGCCACGGCCACGAAGGCGCGCAGCTGGCGGATGCTGACCGCGTTGGGGCGCAAGGTGGGGGCGGTGGTGGCCACGGTTCAGTCGTCGCTGTCGGTGAGTTCGCCGGCGCTGCGCAAGGCGTCCCGCGCGTGGTCCACCAGGCGGCCCAGCAGGGCGTCGAGCTGGCGGCACTCGGCCGCGCTGAGGCAGGACAGGATGGCCGCGTTGCGCTGGTGCACCACCGCCATCACCCGCGCATAGGCGCGCTCGCCCTCGGCGGTGAGGGTGAGCACCACGCCTCGCCCGTCGGTGGGGCTGGGGGCCTTGCGCACCAAGCCCTGCTCCACCAGCGCCTGCGCGGCGCGGCTGGCCTGGCCCTTGTTGAGGTTGGCGCGGTGTGCCAGTTCGTTCACCGACAGCGGCGTGAACGCACCGATGGCCGACAGGCAGCGGCCCTCGCTCAGCGGCAGGCCTGCGTCCGCCAGGTAGGCGCCCTGGCTGACGCGGTCGGTCAGCTTGTGCAGGGTGTGCAGCTGGTGGGTGAAGGTGCGGTCAAGCGGCGGCAGGGCGGTCATGCCGCTACTGTAAGGGACTTCGTGGCAATCGTTGCGTGCGCAGCTGTTGCGTTCAGCCCGCCGGCGCGAAGGCCGCCAGGCGCGCCTGGGCTTCGTCGCAGAGCCGCCGGGTCAGCGCGCCGGCCTCGGTGCCCTGTTGCCGCGCGCGGTCCAGGGCGACCGACTGGCCCGCCCACAGCGACATGAAGTCGCCGCTGCCCTGGGGCTCCGAGGCGGCGCGCAGCGGCACCAGCGCCCCCCCGGACAGCGGGAAGGCCGGTGCCAGCTCGCTCATGGGACCCACTTCGCGCATCACGCGGTTGACGATGCCCCGCGCCGGCCGGCCGGTGAAGACATTGGTCAGCGTGGTGTCGTCGGGGGGGGGGGCGCGGCCCCCCCGCCCCCGGGCCC
>NZ_JASATI010000054.1:0-30476 GCF_038440225.1 Hydrogenophaga sp. OTU3427
TGCCCCCGGCGGCGCCGGCGGCGGGCGCGGCCGAGGCCGCCGCCAGGGCATCGGCCTCGGCCACCTGCACGGTGCGCCGGAACAGCGCCGTCAGCTCGACGCCGTCGCTGGCCGCCGTGCGCTCCAGGCGGACCGCGCCGTCGGACGCGGCGATCTGGCTCAGCAGCAGCCAATGGATGTTGTCCTCGGCCACCGCGCTGGCCGGCACCGTCCGGTCGCCGGCGTGGACCTTCATCCACAGGCGGGCCTGGCCGTTGGCGGTTTCCAGCCGCCAGTCGATGCGGTAGCCGAAGGGCAGTGCCCAGTCGAGCATGGCATTGGTCAGGCTGAAACCCAGCGTGGGGTCGATCAGGATGTCCACCGCCTTGAGGCGGCGGCGCAGGCTCACGCCGAGCATGGCCATCTCGGCCTTGCGTTCCTGCAGCACACATTCGAGCAGGTAGGCCAGGTCGATCTTCTCGTGCGACTGGCGCACCCGCCCGCTCTGGAAGCGCACGATCTGCTGGGCGCTGATGCCACAGTGCTTGAGGCGCTCGGCCGGCATGGCCAGCACCTTGTACTCGGCGGGCGACAAGCGGCCCTTGGACACCAGCAGGTCCAACCCGCGGATCAGCGCGGAGACGGTTTCGATCGACTGGTCCGTCAGGGCCGCCACCAGCTCCGGCCAGTGCTCGGCCATGCGCCAGTTGTCGGTCGGGCTGACGCTGACCGAGGGTTGTGGGGGGGAAACGGAGTCTGGCGAGGAAGTGACCATGGCTCTAGGGTGGGGCGCCCGTGGGCTGGCCGCGCGGGCGCACGGCGCGGTCTGGGCAGTAAAACAGTGTAACGCGGCACCGCCGGCGCAACCAGCCCGTCTTCGGGCCTTGGTGGGCACATTTGCCACAATACCGGCATGAACACCCCGCCACTGTCCTCCCTGTCGGCCGCCTTTCCCGCCGCCCGCCCGCGCCGCCTGCGCCGCGACGCCTTCACGCGCAACCTGGTGCGCGAACACGCGCTGACGTCACACGACCTGATCTACCCGGTGTTCGTGCTGGACGGCGCGAACCGCCGCGAGGCCGTGGCCTCGATGCCGGGCGTGGAGCGCCTGAGCCTGGATCTGCTGCTGCCGGTGGCCGAGGACTGTGTGTCCCTGGGCATCCCGGTGATGGCGCTGTTCCCGGTGATCGACCCCAGTCTCAAGACACCGGATGGCCGGGAAGCCAGCAACCCCGACGGCCTGATCCCGCGCGTGGTGCGCGAACTGAAAAGCTGCTTCCCGCAACTGGGCGTGATGACCGACGTGGCGCTGGACCCCTACACCAGCCACGGCCAGGACGGCCTGCTGGACGAACACAACTACATCGTCAACGACACCACGGTGGCGGTGCTGGTGCAACAGGCGCTGACCCAGGCCGCGGCCGGCGTGGACATCGTGGCGCCCAGCGACATGATGGACGGCCGGGTGGGCGCCATCCGCACCGCGCTGGAAGCCGCCGGCCACATCCACACCCGCATCATGGCCTACAGCGCCAAGTACGCGAGCGCCTTCTATGGCCCCTTCCGCGACGCCGTGGGCTCGGCCGCCAACCTGGGCAAGGCCGACAAGAAGGTCTACCAGATGGACCCCGGCAACACCAACGAGGCCCTGCGCGAGGTGGCGCTGGACATCGCCGAAGGCGCCGACATGGTGATGGTCAAGCCCGGCATGCCCTACCTGGACGTGGTGCGCCGCGTGAAGGACCAGTTCGGCATGCCCACCTTCGCCTACCAGGTCAGCGGCGAATACGCCATGCTCAAGGCCGCCGCCCAGAACGGCTGGCTGGACCACGACGCGGTCATGATGGAGAGCCTGCTGGCCTTCAAGCGCGCCGGTGCCGACGGCGTGCTGACCTATTTCGCCCGCGACGCCGCCCGCCTGCTGCGCCAGGGCTGAACGGGACCACGCGATGCGGGTCTTCAGCGTCGGCCCCGGTGGCGCCCAGGAACTGGGCAGTTGCCCGACCACCCTCCCCGAACACGGTTTTCTCTGGCTCGCGCTGGATCGCGCCGAGCTGGAGGCCGACACCAGCGGCTGGCAGCAGCGCGTGCTGACCCTGACCGGCATCACCCTGGTCGACCTGCACATCTCCGACCTGATCAACGCCCACCTGCCCTCGCGCTACGACTACACCGACAGCTACGATCTGCTGGTGTTCCGGCGCCTGGCGACAGCCGGCACCACGGCCCCGCCGTCGCAAAGCGGACAACGGGGCGGCCCGCCGGTGTTGCGCCGCATCGACACCAGCCCGGTCGGTTTTGCCCTCTTCGACCGCCTGCTGCTCAGCGTGCACCCCACGGGTTGCGGCGTGCTGGCACAACACGCGACCCGCCTGCTGGCGGCCGGCGGCGCCGACCACCGCCCGGCCCTGGCGCGCAGTCTGCCGGCCAACGCGGCCGAGCTGATGCTGCGCCTGACCAGCCTGATGGTCGACGCCTACCTCGATCTGCGGCGCGAACTCAGCCGCCAGCTCGACCACTGGCAGACCGAGTTGCTGCACCCGCGCACCCGCTTCAGCCAGTGGGACCGGCTGCTGCAGGCGCGCATGGCCCTGCACCAGCTCGACGAGATCTGCGAAGACCAGCGCAACGCCATCCAGGCCTGGATGACCGGCATGGAGCCCGCCACCGACAAGGGCGCCAAGCGCGAGCAGGAGATGCTCAAGCTGCGCGCCCGCGACGTGATCGAGCACATCGAGCGTGTGGTGCACCACGTGCGCCGGCTCGAACACAACGCCGAGACCACGGTGCAGATGCACTTCAGCGTGCAGGGCAACCGCACCAACGACATCATGCGCACGCTCACCGTGCTGACCGCCATCTTCCTGCCGCTGAACCTGATCACCGGCATCTTCGGCATGAACTTCGACTCCATCCCGCTGCTGCACAGCCAGCGTGGCTTTTGGTGGGCCCTGGCCGCCATGGGCACGGTGGCGGTGGCCCTGGTGCTGGTGTTCTGGCGCAAACGCTACCTGGAACGCAGCAGCGAGCGCAGCGGCGACAATAAAGGCCCATGAAGCACCTGTTGCCGACCGAAGCCTGGGCGCTGCTCCAGCAACGCCGCACCGAGACACCGGACAACATGCCGCTGTTCGTGGACGTGCGCATGGAGATCGAATCGCTCTATGTGGGCCGCCCGCCCGGGGTCGTCAACATTCCCTGGTACGAGTACCCCGACCTCCAGCCCGACCCGCGGCGCTTCGTGCGCCTGGTCGAGGAAGAAGCCGGTGGCAAGGACCACACCCTGCTGCTGATCTGCCGCAGCGGCAAACGCACGGTGGACGCGGCGCGCGCGCTGGAAGCGGCCGGCTTCTCCGACGTGGTCAACGTGCTGCACGGCTTCGAGGGTGAGCTCAACGACCATTTCCAGCGCTCCACGCTCAACGGCTGGCGCTTCGACGGCTTGCCGTGGGAGCAGATGTAGTGCTTCAGTCCCTGGCCAGCCCGGCGCTGGCCGCGCACGGCATCCTGCGCGAAGTGTTCGGCTATGACGCCTTCCGCGGACAGCAGCAGGCCATCATCGAGCACGTGTGTGCCGGCGGCGACGCCCTGGTGCTCATGCCCACCGGCGGCGGCAAGAGCCTGTGCTACCAGGTGCCGGCCATCGCCCGCGCGCGCGCCGGCCACGGTGTCGCGGTGGTGGTGTCCCCGCTGATCGCGCTGATGCACGACCAGGTGGGCGCGCTGCACGAGGCTGGCGTGGATGCCGAGTTCCTCAACTCCAGCCTCAGCGGCGAGGCCGCCGCGCAGATCGAGCGCCGCCTGCTGCAGGGCGAGATCACCCTGCTCTACGCCGCGCCCGAACGCCTGAACACGCCGCGTTTCCTGGCCCTGCTGGACACCCTGCACCAGCGCCACCAGCTGAGCCTGTTCGCCATCGACGAGGCGCACTGCGTGAGCCAGTGGGGCCACGATTTCCGGCCCGAGTACCGGGCCCTGTCGCTGCTGCACGAGCGCTACCCGGGCGTGCCGCGCGTGGCCCTCACGGCCACCGCCGACGCGCCCACGCGCGAGGACATGGTGCTGCACCTGCAGCTCGAGGACGCGCGCACCTTCGTCAGCAGCTTCGACCGACCCAACATCCGCTACGCCATCGTCGAGAAGAAGGACGGCTTCACCCAGCTGCTGCGTTTCATCGAACGCGAGCACAGCGGCGCGAGCGGGCACGACGCCGGCATCGTCTACTGCCAGTCGCGCAAGCGGGTGGAGGAGGTGGCGCAGAAGCTGGTGGAGGCCGGCCTCAAGGCCCTGCCCTACCACGCCGGTCTCGATGGCCCGGTGCGCCAGGACCACCAGAACCGCTTCCTGCGCGAAGAGGGCGTGATCATGGTCGCCACCATCGCCTTCGGCATGGGCATCGACAAGCCCGACGTGCGTTTCGTGGCCCACCTGGACAGTCCCAAGAACATCGAGGGCTACTACCAAGAGACCGGTCGCGCCGGGCGCGACGGCGAGCCGGCCAACGCCTGGATGCTCTACGGCCTGCAGGACGTGGTGAACCAGCGCCGCATGATCGACGAGAGCCCTGCCGCCGACGCCTTCAAGCAGGTGCTGCGCACCAAGCTCGACGCCCTGCTGACCCTGGCCGAATCGACCGAATGCCGGCGCGTGCAGCTGCTGCAGTATTTCGGCGAACAGTACACAGGCCCTGCGGGTTTCGCCGCCGGGCCGCCCCAAGGCGAAACGCACCCCCTTGGGGGGCAGCGAGGACACGACGTGCCGAGCGTGGGGGTTCGGTGCGGGAATTGCGACAACTGCCTGCACCCGCCCGAGACCACGGACGCCACCGACGCCGCCCGCAAGCTGCTCTCGTGCATCTACCGCGTCCAGCAGGCCAGCGGCACCGCCTTCGGCGCCGGCCACATCATGGACATCCTGCGCGGCAAGGCGACCGAAAAAGTGGCGCAGCATGGCCACCAGTCCCTGAGCACCTTCGGCATCGGGGCCGAGTGGAGCGAGACCCAGTGGCGCGGCCTGCTGCGCCAGCTGATCGCGCGCGAGGCGGTGTGGGTGGATGCCGAGCACTACAACACCCTGCGCCTGACGGATGCCGCCAAGCCCATCCTCAAGGGCGAGGCCACCGTGCGGGTGAAAACGTCCACCGACGAGCCCACGTCGCGGCGCAAGACCAAGGCGCAGCGCCTGGACAGCGGCCCCCCGCTCACCCTGGCAGGGCGCGACTGCCTGGCCGCGCTCAAGGCCTGGCGGGCCGAAGTGGCGCGCGAGCACAACCTGCCGGCCTACGTGATCTTCCACGACGCCACCCTGCGCGCCATCGCCGAACGGCAACCCCAACAACTGGGCGACCTCGACGGCATCAGCGGCCTGGGCGCGAAGAAGCTGCAGGCCTATGGTGCCGAGGTCTTGCGCGTGGTGCAGGCCAGTCAGGCAGCCGCCTGACCCCACGCCAGAGTCCAGGCCAACATTCGCGGGCAGATGGCCGCAGATGTTGCAAAATGAGGTCATGCAACCACCCTGACGGGGTCGCGCCGGGTCACCGCCGACACCCGCCTGGGTGAGCTGCAGGCAAGGGGAGAGGAATGAAGAAAAATTCCGCCGTCGACACGGCGGCGACGGACCGCCACGCCGAACGGGCGTCCGCTGCATCCGATCACGGGCTACGCCGGCGCGCGTCGGACGCCATGCGTTTGAGCCCGGTGCGCCGTTTTTTCTACGAATGCCTGGTGATGGTGGCGCTGCTGCCTTGGGTGCTCGTGTGGCTGTCGGCACGCGACGGGCTCTGGCATGCCGATGCGTTGGTGCACGACCTGATGCTGGCGCAGGGCAGCCACCCGGCGGGGCAGGACATCGTGGTGGTCTCGATGGACGACCCCTGCCCGCCCAACCGGACCCACTGCGCGGCACTGTCCATGCGCTACCGAGAGCTGCTGGACCACCTGCGCGACCAACCACCGCGCGCCGTGCTGCTGGACACCGGTCCGCTGAACGCCAGCGAGGTGGAGGGGCTGCGGCACATCGCCCGCGCCCGCATGGACGCAGGTGGCGCCCCCATTCACCTGCTCCATTCCCCAACGCCCGCCGGGCGCCCGGCGTGGAGCGACATCGACCGCGATGGCCTCACCCGCGGCATCCGCCCCTGGCGACACACCGCCCAGGGCCTGGAACAGCACCCCGCCGTGGACGCGTTGGGCCTGGGCACGCCGCCCGAACACTGGCCCGAACACATCGACCTGCGCTGGCGGACCGGCGCCGAAGCGGGCTACCCCACGCTGTCCTACGCCGGCCTGCTGCTGGGGCAGCACCCGGCACCAGCGCTGCGGGACAAGCTGGTGGTCGCCGGCCCCCGCTTCAGCGGCGCCGCCCTGCCTCCCTGGCTGGTGCGGGTGGGCACCTCCATACAGACACTGACCCCCACCGACGCCCTGGCGCAGGTGGTGGACAACCTGGCGCGGCAACGCTGGGTGCGCCCCGTGGGCCCGGTCTGGCACTGGCTGTGGGTGGCGGTGCCCTTGTGGGCGGCCCTGTGGCTGACGCGGCGCTGGCCCGAGCGCCTGGCGCCACTGCTGACCGGCCTGGGGGCCCTGACGGTGGGCGCCAGCGGCTACGCGCTGGCGGCGCACCGCCTGTGGCTGCCCGTTGCCACGCCACTGGCCGGCCTGCTGCTCTTTCAACTGCTGTGGAACTGGCGCCGTGGGGTGGCCCTGGGCCAGGTGTTCAAGCGCCGCATCGAACGGCTGGAGGCGGTGCTGGCGCAGGCGCCTGGCGAGCGGGACCCACGCGCCGCCGTGCCGCCCGCCGCGCCCTCGCGACGGCGCCTCGGCCAGGCCAGACCCCAGGTGGAGGTGCTCGATGACACACTGGGACGGCTGGAAGCACAGCACCAGATCCAGCGGCGCATGCAGCAGCAGCGCGACCGCTGGCTGGCCTTCCTGTCGCACGACCTGCGGGCGCCGCAGTCCAATATCCTGAGCCTGCTGGAGCTGCACGAAAACGGCGTTGAGGGCATGAGCAACGAGCGCCTTTTTTCCGGCGTGCGGGTCCAGGTGGACCGCACCCTGCGACTGGCCGAGGGTTTCGTGGACCTGCTGCGCGCCGAATCGGACCACCTCAAGCTGCAGCCCTGCTCGCTGGGCAGCCTCACGGTGGAAGCGGTGGACCGTTGCTGGCCCCAGGCCCAGGCGCAGCAGGTGACGATCGTGCACCGGGGGGCGGACGACGGACAAGGCCTGGTGTTGGGCGATCCGGAGCTGTTGACGAGGGCCCTGGTCAACATGCTGGGCAACGCCGTGCGTCACAGCAAGGAAGGCGACACGGTCGAGGTGTGCGTGGCGCACGACGCCGACGCGCGGCAGGTGGCGTGGTCGGTGCGGGACCGGGGCCCCGGCATGGAGCCCGACCAGCTGAGCGCCCTGGTGGCGGCGCTGGACAGCCACACCTGGATGCGTCCACGGCCGCCGGCCGGCGTCGGCCAACGGGGCGGCCAGGGCCTGGGACTCGGCCTGCTCGTGGCGCGAACGGTGGTGTCCCGCCACCAGGGCGAGCTGCATGCGATGGCGGCGCCCGGCCAGGGCAGCTGTTTCATCGTCGTGTTGCCCGCCGCCGCGCCGCCCACGCGCCACACGCGGCTGGGGCAGCGGTGGCCGCCACTCAGGACAGAAAACCCACCGGTCGGGACTCGCGCACTTCAGGCTTGATGCGGTGCTCCGCCTCGAGCTGAGCGAGGAACTCCTCGGGATCGAGTTCGGCGGCCAGGATGTCGGCCTGGCGCTTGACGGCGGCGAAATCGCCCGGGCACAACACGTTCAGGCGGCCCAGGCGCTCGCGCATGGCCTCGGTCAGTGCCGCGCCGTCGCCCGCCAGGGCCTCGACGGCGAACATGCGCTCGCGCTGTGCCGCCGCCAAGGGCATGAAGCGGATCTTGAAGGTGAAGCGCCGCAAGGCCGCCTGGTCCAGGCTGTCGAGCAGGTTGGTGGTGCAGACGAAGATGCCGCGAAAGCGCTCCATGCCCTGCAGCATCTCGTTGACCTCGGTCACCTCGTAGGTGCGCTGGGCGCCCCGACGGTCCTGCAAAAAGCTGTCGGCCTCGTCGAGCAGCAGCACCGCCTTCTCGGCCTCCGCCTCGGCAAACATCGCGGCCATCTGCTGCTCGGTCTCGCCCACGAACTTGCTCATCAGGTCGCTGGCCTGCTTGATCAGCAGCGGGCGGTCCAGCGCACGCGCGATGTGTTCGGCCAGCGCGGTCTTGCCGGTGCCGGGCGCGCCGTGGAAACACAGGGTGCCGTGGCCACGCGCCTTGAGCGCGGCGATGATGCGCGGGATGTCGAAGCGCGACTCGACGTTGAGCATGTCGAGGTCGTACTGCGTCACGCAGGGGCGGCCGGCGGCGTCGCCCCGGCGGCCCAGCGCGTGGTCCGCGTGGCGCAGCTGGCGCTCGATCAGGGCCTCGGTGTGCAGCTCGGCCTGCGCCGGCTGGCCGTTGCCCACCAGCTGCGCAAAACGCACCGCCGTGCGTATCTGGGCCGGCGTCAGGCCCTTGCGCTCGGTCAGGCGCGCCACCAGCGCGTCCGACACGTCCACGCCGTCCAGGGTCTTGCGCACCAGCTGTTCGCGCGCGCCGGGCGGCGGCGAGGTCAGCTCCAGGTGGTAGGCAAAACGACGCCGGAAGGCCGGATCGATCTGCTCGATGCGGTTGGTCACCCACAGCGTGGGCACCGGGTTGCTCTCCAGGATCTGGTTGACCCAGGCCTTGCCACTGACGCTGGCGCTGTGCGAGGGGCTCACGTGCTCGGCGCGCGCCAGCAGCTGCGCGGCCTCGCTGGTGATGGGCGGGAACACGTCTTCCACCTCGTCGAACAACAGCGCCGAACGCGCCGTGCCCTTGAGAAAGACCTGGGCGATCTGCAGCGAGCGGTAGCGGTCACGGCCGCTGAGCGAGTGGCCGTCGCGGTCGGCGTACTCGACCTCGAACAGCTCCAGCCCGGCGGCGTGCGCCACCACCCGCGCGAGTTCGGTCTTGCCGGTGCCGGGCGGCCCGTAGAGCAGCACGTTGACGCCGGGCTCCTTGCGCGCCACCGCCTCGCGCAGCAGGGCACACAGGACCTGCACCTCGTCGCGCACGAAGTCGAAATCCACCACGCCCAGCGCGCTGCGCGCGGCCGGCCGGGTGAACACCGCCATCAGCTCGTTCTGGTCGCGGTACTCGCGCATCAGCACCGGCGGCAGCTTCTCGCTGACCTTCATGAGGTCGGCCAGATCGGTGATGTTGTGTTCGGAGATCAGGTTCTCGACCATGCCGATGCGCTCCAGCCGGGAGCCGGCGCGCAGCGCCTCGCCCACCTCGGCCGGCGAAACGCCGGCCAGATCGGCGATGGCGGCGTAGGCCTCGGGCGCGTTGTTGACCTTGAACTCGACCAGGATGGAGCGCAGGTCGCGCTGGTAGCGCGCCAGCGTGCCATAGAGCAGCAGGGCGCGCTCGGCGCGGTTGAGCTGCAGCAGGCCGGCCAGGGCGTCGATGTTTTTTTCCACCAGGGTGGACTGCTTTTTCAGGGCCTGCGCCAGCCAGTCGCCGGTCACCCCCAGCACGCTGAGCAGGTCCTTGGGCGATTCCTTGGCGTATTCGTCGAGATAGAAAAACAGCGTGCCTTCCTCGTAGGGGCCGCGCCAGACGCCAAAGCGCTCCATGAAGGCGGCCAGCGGCAGGTCCGCGTGGTGGGCCCACAACTCGTTGTCGCGGCAGCGCCGGCCCAGGAATTCGCGCAGCCGAGTCAGCACGGTCAGCGGCCACACCAGGTGGCGCCCGGCCAGCGCGAGCAGGGTGTTGAGGTCGCGCCGCAGGTTGAAGCGTGCGCCCTGGCGTGCCGCCAGCGTGAGCACAAAATGGGAACACATCAGGTCGAGCACGGGCGCCTGGCGCAGTTCGGGCGGCACGAACACACGCGCCCCGGCCAGCCGCGCCTCGCCCGAGGCGCGCAGCAGCGCGCGGCCATCGCCCCGGCCTGCGCTGCGCAATGGACTCATCGGCTTGCCGGCCGACGACACCAGACGTTTGACCATCCGAAACACCTCCAGCCAAGCTTGACCGCGGAACGTGTCGGGTCTTCTGCGGCCGGCGCCCTGGCGCCAGCGTGCCCCTGTCATTGACGCGAACCATACCCCAGCTTGGACGCGGGGGGAAGTGTGGGTTCGAACAGCCCTTGGCCGGTCCACAATACGGTCATGATCGAACTCGCCGATATCGAAGCCGCTGCCCAGCGGCTGGCCGGCCAGGTGCTGCTGACACCCTGCGTGGAATCGCGCACGCTGTCGCAACTGACCGGCGCGCAGGTCTTCCTCAAATTCGAGAACCTGCAATACACCGCTTCGTTCAAGGAACGCGGCGCCTGCAACAAGCTCGCCCAGCTGAGCCCCGAGGAGCGTGCGCGCGGCGTGGTGGCCATGTCGGCCGGCAACCACGCCCAGGGCGTGGCCTACCACGCCCAGCGCCTGGGCCTGCGGGCGGTGATCGTGATGCCGCGCTTCACGCCCGGCGTCAAGGTCGAGCGCACGCGGGGCTTTGGCGCCGAGGTGCTGCTGCACGGCGACTCGCTGGATGAGGCCCGTGCCCACGCCTTTGCGTTGGCCGAGCGCGAGGGCCTGGTGTTTGTCCACCCCTACGACGACGACGCCATCATTGCCGGCCAGGGCACGGTGGGCCTGGAGATGATGCGCGCCCAGCCCGACCTCGACACCCTGGTGATCGCCGTCGGCGGCGGCGGCCTGATCGGGGGCATCGCCACCGCGGCCAAGGCGCTCAAACCCGGCATCGAGGTGGTCGGCGTGCAGACCCAGCGTTTCCCAGCCATGTACAACGCCATGACCGGCGCCCACCTGCCTCAGGGCACCACCACCATCGCCGAGGGCATCGCCGTGGGCAGCCCGGGTGAGCGCAACCAGGCCATCGCGCACCAGCGGGTGGACGACTGGCTGCTGGTGGACGAAGGCGACATCGAACAGGCCATCGTGATGCTGCTGGAGATCGAGAAGACCCTGGTCGAGGGCGCCGGTGCCGCCGGCCTGGCGGCGCTGATCAAGCACCCGCAGCGTTTTGCCGGCAAGAAGGTGGGGCTGGTGCTGTGCGGCGGCAACATCGACCCGCTGCTGCTGGCCTCCATCATCGAACGTGGCATGGTGCGCGCCGGCCGGCTGGTGCGCGTCAAGGTCAGCGCGCGCGACGTGCCGGGCAACCTGGCGCGCATCGCCGCCCTGGTGGCCGAGGCCGGCGCCAACATCGACGAGGTGCACCACCAGCGCGCCTTCACCCTGCTGGCGGCCCAGAGCGTGGAGATCGAACTGGTGCTCCAAACGCGCGGGCGCGAGCATGTGGCCCAGGTGCTGCAGCACCTGCAGGCGGCCGGCTTCGACGCCGCGGTGCTCTGACACGCTAAAATCCCGGCCAAACCCCCGAACCCTCAGGAAGCACGCCATGTCGAACCCCGCACCTCACGATTCGCACAACCAGCCCCAAGACGTGATCGAAGCCATCACCCCGCTGATGCCGGTGGTGCTGCCCGTGGCCGGCGCCGTGCTGATTTTCCTGCTGGCCTTCATCGCCGTCTTCATGGCCTGAACACCGCCCCGGGGCACCCCCACGCAGCGGCCGGCCACCTTCGGGTGCCCGGCCGCTGTGTTTGTGGGTCAGATCGCGGTCGAGGGCGCGGTTTTGTCCAGCGTCACCGGTTCTTGCCCCACCGGCATGCCTGCGGTGACCTCGGCCAGCAAGTGAGGCTGCGCCTGGGCTGTGAGGGCGACAGCTTGAAGGCGATCGCAACGTCCGGCCCCCCACCGGGCAACGGCGCGCCGGGGCTGTGCGTGGGCGCAGCACACCATGGAATCGCCCGTGTCGTGGGCGTGATCGACACGTGGACGGGCTGGCCGCCCTTTCCTTCTTGAGACGAACCGCCTTGTCGTGGTTCACCCGCCAGCCAGCGCGCACCACGGCCAACAGGCGGTGATCGCACTGGGGTACACCGGATGACGGGCTTTCCTCATACCTTGGGCCAATCAAATTGGATGTGTCAAACAGCTGGCGTCTGACAGCGGTCGGCCCCTGGCACCGTTGCACGCGGCCGGCTTGTGGTGCGCATGAAACGATAAAAATTGCAAGTTCCTTGCGGTAATTGTTTCCCCGCGGTAACCTTGTTCTGCAAGACAGACTTGTTCGCAGTTGGCATACACGGTGAAAGCCGTGGTCGCAAAGCTTCGGGTCCACACCCCGTCTGACTGGGCGGGGCGGGCGGCCGGGTTGCCTGGTTCTCGTCAAAGGAGCCGGTTTCACGCCGCCGGAGCATGCGCACATCCCGGGTCGGCTGTTTGTGACAAGGCTCACCGCTGGAGTCTTTCATGCGCATCAATTTGCCGGTCAGTGGCCAGGAATACCCCTTTCCCAAGGGCCAGACCCTGGTATCCACCACGGACACCAAGGGGCGCATCCTGTACTGCAACCCGATGTTCATCGAGGTCAGCGGCTACGACAAGGAGGAGCTGCTGGGCCAGCCCCACAACATCGTGCGCCACCCCGACATGCCCGAGGAAGCCTACCGGGACATGTGGCAGACCATCGCCAGCGGAAGGCCCTGGTCGGCGCCGGTGAAAAACCGGCGCAAGAACGGCGACCACTACTGGGTCATGGCCAACGCCACGCCGCTGCTGGAGAACGGCCTGCCGGTGGGCTACATGTCGGTGCGCACCGAGGCCACGCGCGAGCAGATCAACGCCGCCGAGCAACTGTACGCCACCATGCGTGCGGAAAAGGATGCCGGCCAGGCGGTGCACACCCTGAAGGCCGGGCGCCTGGTCAGGAAGACGCTGGGCGGGCGCATCGGCGAGATGCTGCGCCTGAGCCTGTCGGCCAAGCTGCTGCTGGTGCTGATCGCCATGGTCATCGTCTCGCAGTTCATCAACGTCGTGCTGCCCCCCACCGAGCCCCTGACCAACGGCATCGGCATGGTGGTCAAGCTGCTGGCGCTGCTGGGCTTCTGGTGGTACCTGCGGGGGCTGATCACGGGACCGCTGGACGGGCTGATCACCGGGGCCAACCGCATGGCCGCGGGCGATCTGACCCAGTCCGTGGCGCACACCCGCAGCGATCAGCTGGGCGACCTGCAGGTGGCCCTGGGGCAACTCAACGTGAACCTGCGCTCCATCGTGCGCGACGCGCGCCAGCAAAGCGGCGAGATGGTGATCGGCACCTCCGAGATCGCGCAGGGCAACCTCGATCTGAGCCAGCGCACCGAGGCCCAGGCCAGCAACCTGGAGCAGACAGCGGCGTCAATGGAGGAAATCACCGGCACGGTGCGGCAGTCGGCGGCGTCCGCACGCCAGGCCAGCGAGCTGTCGGCGCAGGCGCGTGGCATCGCCGAACGGGGGAGCGAAGCGGTCAACGAGGTGGGCAGCACCATGCGGGCGATCCAGGAATCGTCGCAGCGCATCAGCGAGATCACCCAGGTGATCGACAGCATCGCCTTCCAGACCAACATCCTGGCGCTGAACGCGGCGGTGGAGGCAGCGCGGGCCGGCGAGCAGGGCCGCGGGTTCGCGGTGGTGGCCAGCGAGGTGCGCACGCTGGCGCAGCGCACGTCCACGGCGGCCAAGGAGGTCAAGACGCTGATCGAGGATTCGGCCGGCAAGGTGGAAACAGGGCAGACCAAGACCGAGGCGGCGCGCAAGACCATGGCCGAGGCGGTGGAAGGGGTGCGGCGGGTGAACCAGCTGGTCGACGAGATCAGCAACGCGGCCACGGAGCAGCTGTCGGGCATTTCGCAGATCAACGCGGCGGTGGCGCAGCTGGACACGATCACGCAGCAGAACGCGGCGCTGGTGGAGGAGATCGCGGCGTCGGCGCAGTCCTTGCAGGGGCTGGCGCAGAACACGACGGAGACGGTGGCGGTGTTCCGCATCGACCACGGACCAAGCGCGGCGCCCGACGCGGTGGCCCTGCGCCGGGACATGAAACAGGCGCAGGAGCGCAAGGCGCCGCCCGCGCCAGTGGCACTCAAGGCCGCACCCACCCGCGGCCAGCCCCGGGCGGCGCTGCCGCAACACGGCACCGCCCAGGCAACCCAAATGACATAAAGTCATGCAGGTTTTGCATGTAACCAGGTGGTAACTGCCACGCCGCTTTCATAAAATACCCATCCTTGGCCGACACGCGGCCCAAAACCCTGGCTTACCGGCCACAGGTTTTGGAGTTTCGCGCTGCACCTGCACCCAGCACGCAGCCCTCCGGGCGCCGACCGAGACGCAGTCCCTTTGCAGAGAAGGGGATACTGAAAGACGTCTCAACCTGCGGTCATGCGCAGGCGCTCCCTCCATGGTTTGAAGCGACGTCTTTCAAGATTCCGCTTTTTTCTTTGGAGCTGACCTCATGAACTCTCCCGCAATGCTGGGCCTGAACCTCCAGGCGCCCGCCTACGTCAAGAACGCCCGCCTGATCGCCTGGGTGGCCGACATGGCCGCGCTGTGCCAGCCCGCGCGCATCCACTGGTGTGACGGCAGCGAGACCGAATACAACGCCCTGTGCGAGCAGATGGTCGCCAGCGGCACCCTGAAACGCCTGAACCCGGCCAAACGCGCCAACTCTTTCCTGGCCTGCTCCGACCCGTCCGACGTCGCCCGCGTGGAAGACCGCACCTTCATCTGCTCTGAAAAGCAGGAAGACGCCGGCCCGACCAACAACTGGAAGGCCCCGGCCGAGATGCGCGCCACGCTGCAGCCGCTGTTTGAGGGCTGCATGAAGGGCCGCACCATGTACGTGGTGCCCTTCAGCATGGGCCCGCTGGGCTCGCCCATCGCCCACATCGGCATCGAACTCTCCGACAGCCCCTACGTGGCCGTCAACATGAAGATCATGACCCGCATGGGCAAAGCGGTGTACGACGTGCTGGGCGTGGACGGCGAGTTCGTGCCCTGCGTGCACACCGTGGGCGCCCCACTGGCCGAAGGCCAGGCCGACGTGGCCTGGCCCTGCAACCCGACCACCAAGTACATCGTCCACTACCCCGAGACGCGCGAGATCTGGTCCTACGGTTCGGGCTACGGCGGCAACGCGCTGCTGGGCAAGAAGTGCTTCGCGCTGCGCATCGCCTCCACCATGGGCCGCGACCAGGGCTGGCTGGCCGAGCACATGCTGATCCTGGGCGTGACCTCGCCCGAGGGCAAGAAGTACCACGTGGCGGCGGCCTTCCCCAGCGCCTGCGGCAAGACCAACTTCGCCATGCTGATCCCGCCGGCCGGCCTCAACGGCTGGAGCGTGACCACCATCGGTGACGACATCGCCTGGATCAAGCCCCACGCCGACGGCAAGCTCTACGCCATCAACCCCGAGGCCGGCTACTTCGGCGTCGCGCCCGGCACCAACACGCTGACCAACCCCAACTGCATGGCCAGCCTGACCAAGGACGTGATCTTCACCAACGTCGCGCTGACCGACGATGGCGATGTGTGGTGGGAAGGCATGGGCGAGGCCCCGGCCCACGCCATCGACTGGCAGGGCAAGGACTGGACGCCGCAACTGGCCAAGGAAACCGGCGCCAAGGCCGCCCACCCCAACGCCCGCTTCACCGTGGCCGCCACCAACAACCCCGCGCTCGACCCGGCCTGGGACGACCCCGCCGGTGTGGCCATCGACGCCTTCATCTTCGGCGGCCGCCGCAGCACCACCGTGCCGCTGGTGACCGAGGCCCGCACCTGGATGGAAGGCGTCTACATGGCCGCCACCATGGGTTCGGAGACCACCGCCGCCGCCTTTGGCGCCCAGGGCGTGGTGCGCCGCGACCCCTTCGCCATGCTGCCCTTCGCCGGCTACAACATGAGCGACTACTTCCAGCACTGGCTGGACATGGAGCACAAGCTGGAAAGCCTGGGCCACACCCTGCCCAAGATCTTCTGCGTCAACTGGTTCCGCAAGGGCGCCGATGGCAAGTTCGTCTGGCCCGGCTACGGCGAGAACATGCGCGTGCTCAAGTGGATGCTGGACCGCATCGAAGGCAAGGCGGCCGGCCAGGACAACCTGTTCGGCGTCGGCCCGACCTACGAGGAAATCAACTGGAGCGGCCTGGACTTCAGCCGCGAGCAATTCCAGTCGGTGACCCACATCGACAAGGCCGACTGGAACGCCGAGCTGGCCCTGCACAGCGAGCTGTTCACCCAGCTGGCCTACCACCTGCCCCAGGAACTGCAAGCCACCAAGGCGCAGATCGAGCAGCGCCTGGCCGCGATCTGAGGCGCACGGCGCGCCCCCAAACAAAAGGCCGCCGGGTTGCCCCGGCGGCCTTTGTTCTTGTGCGTGAAGCGCGCTGCGCTCAGATGTAGAACATCGCGCGGCGGTAGCCCGAGGGCATTTGGCGGCTGGCCAGCTTGAGCGCTGTCTCGCTGTCCGGGATCTCGGTGCGGGCCAGCGTCTCGACGCTGTCATCGGCACGCTGGCGGGCGGCGACCAGTTCCGACATCACGCGCGGGTCGCTCTTGGCGATCTCCCACATGCGGGCTTCGGCACGGCGCTGCGCGGCGGCCTTGGACCAGGCGTTCAGGGTCAGCAGGGTGCGCTGCGCCATGCGGCGGGCAGTGCCGGCGAACACCAGGGTGGCGGCGAACACCACGGCCCACAGCAGCACCCAGACCAGGAAAACATGGCCATCGGCCCAGGTGTCGATCAGCTGGTCGGCGACCACCACCAGCGCGGCCACCACGGCGGCCAGCAACAAGGCGGCCAAGCCCCGGGCGCCGTCAAAACCGCTGCGGCCACGGCGCGAGCCAGACCCGTGGCTGGTGGCGATCGGGCTCACACCCAGCGAGGCAGGGGCAGGTGAAAAAACTGTGCTCATGGCGAACTCCTTGAAGAAAATGTCTTTTGGACGGACGAATACTAGGGTAAACCCTGAATATCTGCCAATTTATTCTTGTGATGACTTACATTCACCCAGAGAATGAATGAACTCAACTTCCGCACCCTGGACCTGAACCTGCTGCGTGTTTTTGACGAGGTGATGGCCGAGCGCAACCTGACCCGCGCCGCCCAGCGCCTGGCCATGACCCAGCCGGCCGTGAGCAACGCGTTGCGCCGCCTGCGCGAGCTGCTGGGCGACGAGCTGGTGCAGCGTTCGGGGTATGGCGTCGAACCCACACCGCGCGCGCTGATGCTGTGGCCCAGCGTGCGCGACGCACTGCGCCAGTTGCGCGAGGCCCTGGCGCCCGGCGATTTCGACCCCGCGCTGGCACAGAACGCCTTTGTGCTGACCATGGCCGACGCCACCGCCGCCAAGGTGGTGCCGGGCCTGATGGACGTGTTGGCGCGCGAGGCCCCGGGCGTCACGCTGCGGGTGCTGCCGCTGACCACGCGCGATCCGCGCAGCCTGCTGGAGTCGGGCGAGGTCGATCTCGCCATCGGCCACTTTCCGGGCGTGCTGGCCGAGCTGGGGGCCCAGCACCTGCAGGAAAGCAGCCCGCGCTTCATGGTCGAGCGCCTCTACGACGGCGAATACGTGGTCGTGATGCGCAAGCACCACCCGCTGGCCCGGGGCCAGCTGAGCCTGGACGACTACTGCGCCGCGCGCCACCTGCTGGTCAGCTTCTCGGGCCGGCCCTTCGGTTTTGTCGACGAGGCGCTCACCGCCGTTTCGCGCAAGCGCCGCGTGGTGCTGACCGTCAACCAATTCTTCACCGCCGGCCTGGTGGTGGCCTCCTCCGACCTGCTGACCGTCCTGCCGCGCCACTTCATCGGCGGCACCGGCGTGGCCGACCAGCTGGTGTGGCGCAACCTGCCCCTGGACGTGCCCACCGTGCACGTCGATGCCCTGTGGCACCGCCAACACCAGGCCAGCAACGCCCACCGCTGGCTGCGCGAGGCCGTGCGCCGCACGGCCCAGAACACCCGCCACGCACCGGCCGTGGCCGCTTCACAAGGCCCAGCATGAGGATCCAGCTTCTCAGCGATCTGCACCTGGAGTCGCACCCCGATTGCCGGATCGAGCCCGCGCCCGACGCCGATCTGCTGGTCCTGGCCGGCGACATCGGCTCCTACCAGCAACACAAGGACGGCAGCCGCATGGCGGCGCCCGACTGGGGCCTGCAGGATTTCTCGCCGCTGCCGCAGTTCGGCGCCTGGCCCGTGCCGGTGGTGTTCGTGCCCGGCAACCACGAATACGACGCGCTGGACTTCGACGACACCCACGCAGCCTTGCGCCGCACCTGCGAGCGGCTGGGCCTGGTCTGGCTGGAGCGCGAGCAGTGGCTGTTCCAGGGCGTGCGTTTTGTCGGTACCACCCTGTGGAGCGATTTCGATGCACTGACCACGGGACTGGCGCCCACGGCCGCCCTCCAGGCCCGCGAGAAGGCCTTCCGCGCCGCCAACCACTACCTGCGGCACATGGACACGCGACGCGCCGGCAAGCTGTTCGATGCTGCTGCCATGCGCGAACTGGGCCTGGTCTGCCAGCAATGGCTGGCCGACGCCCTGCACCAGCCCTTCGACGGACAGACCGTGGCGGTGACCCATTTCGCCCCCAGCCTGCGCAGCGCCGATCCGCGCTACGGGCTGACGCCGGGCACCGCCGGCTTCTGCAACGCGCTCGACCCGCTGCTGGTCCACGCCGACCTGTGGCTGCATGGCCACCTGCATTGCCGGCACGACTACCGGGTCGGTCGTTGCCGCGTGGTGGCCAATCCCATGGGCTACGCCACCAAGGGCGAACAGGCCAGCTTCGACCCCCATGGCTGTGTGGTGCTGCCAGTGCCTTCGGCGGCACCCGCATGAAGGTTGACGGAGCACAATTCGGCAAGGAAGCAAACCCGTACACTCGAAACCTGCGTCCCTTTTCGACCCAACCGCACACGGAGCCGACCCCATGAAGATTCTCCTCGCCGTCGACGGCAGCCCCTACACCAAGAAGATGCTGGCCTACCTCGCCACGCACATCGAGATGTTCGGCGCGGGCAACCGGTTCACCCTGCTCAACGTGCAGCTGCCTCTGCCCCCGCGTGCCCGCGCGGCCGTGGGCGCCGACGTGGCCAAGAGCTACCACGATGAAGAAGCCGCCAAGGTGTTCGGCCCGGTGACCAAGTTCCTCAAACGCCACGGCGTCGACGCCGAAACCATCAGCAAGGTCGGACACCCCGGGGAGCTGATCGCCAAGACCGCCGACAGCGGCAAGTTCGACATGGTGGTCATGGGTTCACACGGCCACAGCGCACTGGGCAATCTGGTCATGGGCTCGGTCGCCACCAAGGTCATGGCGCACTGCGGCACGCCGGTCCTGCTGGTGCGCTGAACGCCGATCGGGGGCGCCCTTGCTCAAGCAGATACGCCCCAACCAGCTGCGCTTGGGGATGTACATCCACGGCTTCGAGGGCTCGTGGATGGCCCATCCTTTCTGGCGCAGCCGTTTTGTGCTGGAAGACCACAAGGACCTGCAGCGGGTTCTGTCCAGCGGCGTGGCCGGCGTGTGGATCGACACCACCCTGGGCGACGACCTCTCCCCGGCACACGCCGGGAGCAACGACGCCGCCGCGGCCGTGGCGGTGCCCGCCAGTGCGACCACGCCCGTCGCTGCCGCCCCCTCCTCCAGCCAACGCCAGACGCCGCGCGCGCTGCGTGATGAAATGGCCCGCGCCGCCAGCATCTGCCTGGCCGCGCGCGACGAAACGGAACGCATGTTTGCCGAGGCCCGCATGGGCCGTGCCATCGACACCGGCGTGGTCAGGCAGATGGTCGAGGACATCTCGGATTCGGTGCTGCGCAACAGCAACGCGCTGATCAGCCTGGCCCGGCTCAAGACCGCCGACAACTACACCTACATGCATTCGGTGGCGGTGTGCGCGCTCATGGTGGCGCTGGGCCGGCAACTCGACCTCTCGCCGGAGGAGATCCGCGCCGCCGGCTTTGCCGGCCTGGTGCACGACATCGGCAAAGCCGCGGTGCCGATGGAGGTGCTCAACAAGCCCGGGCGCCTGAGCGATGAGGAGTTCGCGCAGGTCAAGGACCACCCGAGGCTGGGCTGGCAGATGCTGCGCGACAGCCAGGTGGACGATGGCGCCGCGCTCGACGTCTGCCTGCACCACCACGAGCGCATGGACGGCGCGGGTTACCCGGAGCGGCTTGCCGGCGAAGGCATCAGCCTGGTGGCCCGCATGGGCGCGGTGTGCGACGTCTACGACGCCATCACCTCCACGCGCCCCTACAAGGCAGGCTGGGACCCGGCCGAGTCGCTCAGCCGCATGGCCAAGTGGACCGGCGGGCATTTCGACGCGCGGGTGTTCCAGGCCTTTGTGCGCAGCCTGGGCATCTACCCGGTGGGCTCGCTGGTCATGCTCAACTCGGCCAAGCTCGCGGTGGTGATCGACCAGTCGCCCAGCTCGCTGCTCAAGCCGGTGGTCAAGGCCTTTTATTCGGTGCGCCACGAGGAGCGCATCCCGCCGGTGGAGATCGACCTGTCGGCGCCGAATTGCAAGGTCCAGATCCTGAGCCGGGAAGACCCGGCCCACTGGGCCTTCCACGACCTGGCCGACATCTGGTCGGGCGGCCTGTCGGCGGCGTTTTGATCAGCGGCTGCCCAGGCCCTCGAAGCAGGTGCTCATCACCAGCTCGATGATCTGCGTGTCGCTGTAGCTGCCACTCTGGCGCAGGAAGCCCAGCACCGGGTCGCAGGCACGGGCAAACAGCGTGTAGAGCACCGCGATCGGCGGCAAGGCCCGGTTCAAACTGCCGTCGGCCTGTGCGGCCTCGATCCAAGCGCCCAGCCGGTCGCTCACGTTCATCAGCCCATCCATGTAGGCGGTGTTGACCATCAGGGCGCCCCGCAGGCTGGAGTTCTCGCTCGGCAGCGACGGCATCTCACCGGCCAGCTGCACCTCCATGGTCCAGCGTGTCACGGCCTTGAGCCGGTCCAGTGGCCGGGCCCCGGGGTCCGCCTGCTCCAGCTGGTCCAGAAAGGCCACCGCCCGCAACATCACCCGCACCATGGCGGCGGCGGCCAGGTCTTCCTTGCTGGAAAAGTGCTTGTAGAGGCTGGCCTTGGCGATGCCCACCTCGTTGGCCACCTCGTCCACCGTCATCGCGTCAAAGCCCTTTTCGGCCAGCAGGCGGTTCACGGCCTGGATGATGGCGTCCTCGCGGGCGAGGTGCATCTGCTCCCGAAAGCTGCGCTTGGCAGGGGCGGGTTTCACAAGGGCAGGCGACATGACAAACCTTTTTCTTCCAACGCGGATACTGCACCCAATCGACGGTGAAGTCTACATGTTGTACTGACCGGATGAATTGCGACTGCGCAGTCACGGCCCAACGGTCAGGCCTGACGCAAGCGTGTCCCGGCCGAGGTCCGCAGCGCCACGCTCAGGCTGTCCAGCACCTCCGACGCCAGGTTCCAGCAATGCCAGTAGAGCTTGACGCCCTGCGCATGGGTGGGCGCCACGTTGATGAGCGCGCCGCCAGCCAGGCGCTCGCGCACCAGCAGCTCGGGCACCACGCTGACCCCCCAGCCCCGCAGCGCGGCCATCACCTGGCCCTCGGACGAGGGCACGTAGAACTGCCGCAGGATCACGCGCTGCAGGCCGAAGGCGCGCGCCACGAACTCGCGCTGCATGTCGTCCTTGCGGTTGAAGGTGATGAAGGGAATCTGATGGAAGTTGTGCGCGTTCAGGCCAGCCGGCAGATGGCGCTCGGCAAACGCGGGCGATGCCACGGCCACGTAGTCCATGGTGCCCAGCGCATCCATCTTGCAGCCGCGCAGCGCCTGGCCGATGGACGTGACGCAGCCCAGCACCTGCCCCTCGCGCAGCCACTCCTGGGTGAAGTCCTGGTCGTCGTGGATGATCTCGATGGGCAGGCCGCTGCGGGCCAGCGGGGTCAGGGCGTCCAGCACCCACGTGGCAATGCTGTCGGCGTTGATGGCCACCGAGATGCGTTCCTCGTCGCGGCCACCGCCGGTGGAGCTGGGCGCCAGCTCCTTGAGATCGCGCTCCAGGTCGGCGCGCAGCAGGCGCATCATCTTGGCGTGCTTGAGCAGCAGCTGCCCGGCCTGGGTGGCCTTCAAGGGCCGGCTGCGCACGATCAACACGGTGCCGACCTGCGCCTCCAGCGCGCGCAGGCGCTGCGACACCGCCGACTGGGTGATGGACAAGCGCTGCGCGGCACGCTCGAACCCGCCTTCCTCGATGATGGCGGCCAGGCATTCCAAAGCGTCGGGATCGAAGGTGCTCATGGCATCACTCTATTAGTTGATCTGATGTTTTTCAATTTAGTTTAATTTCGCTTCAAATTCAAGCGGGTTTTTTCCATACTGCACATCTGTCAAGTTTTTCAAAGGTGGACGGTATGCAAGTGGTTGTTTTGGGCGCGGGCATCATCGGCGTCAGCACCGCCTGGCACCTGCTGGAGCGTGGCCACGACGTCACCCTGATCGACCGCCAGCCCGATGCGGCGCTGGAGACCAGCTTCGCCAACGCGGCGCAGATCTCGGTCAGCTACTGCGAACCCTGGGCCAACCGCGAGGCGCCGTTGAAGGCGCTCAAGTGGATGTTCTCGCCCACCTCGCCGCTGCTGTTCCGCCCGCAGCTGGACTGGGACCAGTGGAAATGGGGCCTGCAGTTCCTGGGCCAGTGCAACGACGCCGCCTTCGAGCGCAACGTGGCCCAACTGGTGGCCCTGGGCGCCTTCAGCCACGGCACGCTCAAGGACATGGTGGCCGCCACCGGCATCGAATACCAGCGCCTGGAGCGTGGCATCGCCCACTACTACACCGACAGCAAGTCCTTCGACGGCGCCGCCGCCGCGGCCGACGTGATGCGCCGCCACGGCGTCAAGCGCCGCGTGATCGATCGCGACGAGTTGCTGAACATCGAACCCGCCCTGCGCGCCTTCGGCGACAGCATCGTGGGCGGCACCTACACCGCCAGCGACGAACACGGCGACGCCCGCGTCTTCACCCAGAAGCTGGCGGCCCTGTGCGCCCAGAAAGGCGCACGCCTGCTGTTCGGCCACGACATCGAACACCTGAACACCGCCGGCGGCGAGATGCAGAGCGTGCGCGTGCGCGACCGCCTGACGGGCGAAGCCCGCACCGTGCTGGCCGACGCCTTCGTGGCGGCCTGCGGCTCCTACACCACGCCCCTGCTGAAGACCGTGGGCGTCCACGTGCCCATCTACCCCGGCAAGGGCTACAGCGCCACGCTGCCGCTGCTCAAGCCCGACCAGGCGCCCAGCGTCAGCATGATCGACGACGGCCTGAAGATCGCCATTTCGCGCCTGGGCGACCAGCTGCGCGTGGCAGGCACCATCGAACTCGGCGGCTTCGACCTGTCGCTGGACACCCCGCTGGCGCGCAAGCGCTGCGAGATGCTGGTGCGCCGCATCGAGGAAGTTTTCCCCGGCGTGGCCGACACCCGCACGCCGGAAGAAGGCGGCAACCCACAATTCTGGACCGGCCTGCGCCCGGCCACACCGACCAACATCCCGCTGATCGGCCGCACGGCCGTGGGCAAGCTGTGGATCAACGCCGGCCACGGCACCCTGGGCTGGACCCACGGCGCCGGCTCGGGCCGCGCGCTGGCCGAACTCATCAGCGGCGAGCGCCCCGCCATGAACTTCAACTTCCATGGCATGGGCGCGGGCACCGGCCGCGGCAGCACCAACTGGAAGCGACACAGCGTCGCCGCCTGAGGCTCAATGCAGCGTGCCCTGGGCACGCATGCCCGGCGCCGTGTCGGCCAGGAAGGACAACACGGCACCATCGAAGTCGTCGGGGGCCTCCAGGTTGGGCCAATGCCCCACCCCTGGCAACACGGTGCAACAAGCCTGCGGCATCTGCGCGGCCATGGCCCGCATGCGTTCGGGCGTGGCGATGGTGTCGAACTCGCCCGCCAGCAGCAGGGTCGGCACCTGCAGCAGTGCCAGTGCGGCACGGCGGTCAAAACGCATCTGCGCGTCCAGCGCCCGCCTGTAGGTGGAGGGAAACACGCCCGCGAGGCTGTACTCGGCCAGCCGCGCCCCCTCGGGCAGCGAGCCTGGCCCCACCAGCCGGGGCACCAGGCGCTGCGCCAGCTGGACCATGGTCTGGCCCGCGTCCAGCGGCGCGGTGCGGTCGTTCAGGTAGGCCTGCCGGCGCTCGGCGGGCAGCTCGTCGAAGGTCGCCAGCGTGCCGCTGAGGATCAGGCGGTTGACCAGGTCGGGGCGACGCAGGGCCACCTCCTGCGCCACCATGCCGCCCATGCCCTGACCCAGCAGGATGACCGAGGTGTGCGAGCCATCCTCGCGCTGCGTCAGGGCTTCGATCAGGACCACGCAGCGCGCGGCCAGGCCCTTGAAATCGTAGGGTTCGATGGGCGGGCTGTGGCCGTAGCCCGGCATGTCCCAGGCCACCGCCTGGTAGCCCAGGCTGGCATAACTTTCCACTTGGGGCGCAAACGCC
Source organism: Hydrogenophaga sp. OTU3427 (assembly GCF_038440225.1). Taxonomy (NCBI): domain Bacteria; kingdom Pseudomonadati; phylum Pseudomonadota; class Betaproteobacteria; order Burkholderiales; family Comamonadaceae; genus Hydrogenophaga; species Hydrogenophaga sp. OTU3427. The sequence continues at coordinate 24,414 of NZ_JASATI010000054.1, forward strand.
AGGTGGCTGGCGTCGACGTCGTGCAGCATCAGCAGGACAGGGCCCCGGCCCAGGGTGGTGAATCGCGGCAACATGCCCCATGGTACGCCGCGCCACGGGGCTTGGGCGGGCCGGGCATACTACAGGCCCTCCCAGGCACAACATGTCAGTCACACCCGGCCAAGCGGCCACCCCTTCCCCGCCCACCACACGCGCCTTTCGCGACGCGCTGGGCATGTTCGCCACCGGCGTCACCATCGTCACCGCGCGCGCCGCCGACGGCACGCTGGTGGGCCTGACCGCGAACTCCTTCAACTCGGTGTCGCTGTCGCCACCGCTGGTGCTGTGGAGCCTGTCGCAGGCCGCCGCGTCCATGGCCACCTTCGCCAGCGGATCGCACTACGCCATCAACGTGCTGGGCGCCGACCAACGCGCCCTGGCCGAGCGTTTTGCCAGCAAGACCGCGGACCGCTGGGCCGGCGTGCCCTTCACCGACGGTGTCGGCGGCGCGCCGCTGCTCGATGGCGCGGTGGCGGTGTTCGAGTGTTTCAACCGCAGCCAGTACGAAGAAGGCGATCACGTGATTTTTGTCGGCGAAGTCGAACGCTGCCAGCACCGCGGCGGCGCCTCGCCGCTGCTGTTCCACGGCGGGCGTTTCTACACCGAGCACCCGCTGTGAGCGCGCCACAACGCAAAAGCCACCTCGACCTGCTCGCGGTGGTGCTGCTGGTCGTGTGCTGCGGCGTCTGGGGCCTGCAGCAGGTGCTGATCAAGGCCATCGTGCACGAGGTGCCGCCGCTGTGGCAGGCCAGCCTGCGTTTCGGCGGCGCCACCGTCCTGCTGCTGCTGTGGTGCGGCCTGCGCCGCATCCCGCTGTTCACGCGCGACGGCACGCTGCGCGGCGGGCTGCTCGCCGGCCTGTTGTTCTCGGCCGAATTCGCCTGCATCTACATCGGCATGCTGCACACCAGCGCCTCGCGGCTGACGGTGTTCCTCTACACCTCGCCCTTCGTCGTCGCACTGCTGCTGCCCCGCTTCGTGCCCACGGAGACGCTGCGCCGCATCCAGTGGGTGGGCCTGGCGATGGCATTTGCCGCCGTGGCGGTCGCCTTCAGCGAAGGCCTGGGCCAGAGCACGCCTGGCCAGCTCTACGGCGACGCGCTGGGGCTGGCCGGCGGCCTGATGTGGGGCCTGACCACGCTGGTGATCCGCGGCAGCCGCCTGGGCCAGGCGAGCGCCGAGAAGACCCTGTTCTACCAGGTGAGCGTCACCGCCTGCGTGGCGCCGCTGCTGTCGCTGGCGCTGGGCGAGACCTGGTCGCTCAGCTACTCGGCCGGGGCCTGGGGCGCGGTGGCCTTCCAGGCCGGCGCCGGGGCCTTCGCCACCTTCCTGGCCTGGATGTGGATGCTGCGCCACTACCCGGCCACGGTGATGTCGTCCTTCACCTTCCTCACGCCGGTCTTCGCGCTGCTGCTGGGGGTGGGCCTGCTGGGCGAACCCCTGACGCTGCAGCTGGTCCTGGCCGTCATCGGCGTTGCGGTCGGCATCGTGCTGGTCAGCAAGAAGTAGGGCCTCAGACAATCTCAGGTGCCCGCACCGGCAGCGACGCCGCGTGCCGCAGGGCCCAAGACAGCCATTCCGCCGCCGGCAGGGGACGGCTGAAATGGAAACCTTGCAGCTCGTCGCATCCGAGATCGCGCAGGCTGTGCGCGGTGGCGAGGTTCTCCACGCCCTCGGCCACCACCGTCAGGCCCAGCGTGTGGCCCAGGGCGATCACGGCCCGGGTGATGGCCATGTCGGCCGGATCGTGCAGCATGTCGTCGACGAAAGAGCGGTCAACCTTGAGCTTGTCGATGTCGAAGCGCTTGAGGTAGGCCAGCGATGAGTAGCCGGTGCCGAAATCGTCGATGGACAACAACACGCCCAGCGCCTTGAGCGCCGCCATTTGCGCCTGCGCGGCGGCGGCGTTGTCCATCAGCTGCGATTCGGTGATCTCCAGCTCCAGGCACTGCGGACTCATGCCGCTGCGCTCGATCAGGCCCTGCAGGAAGGGCACCAGCTCGGGATCGGCCAGCTGCGAGGCGGAGATGTTGACCGACAGCTGCAGCCGGTGCAGCGGGTGCGTCCCGCCACTGGCCATGGCCAGCGCCTGCCAGCCGACCCAGGTGCGGCAGGCCTCCTCCAGCACCCAGGCGCCCAGGGGCTTGATGAGGCCGGTTTCCTCGGCGATGGCGATGAACTCGGTGGGTGGCACCGGCCCCAGCGCCACGCTGTTCCAGCGCAGCAGCGCCTCGGCGCCCACCAGGCGCTGGGTGCGGGCATCGACGCGCGGCTGGAAATGCAGGCTCATCTCCTCGCGGTCCAGGGCCTTGCGCAGGTGGTGCTCGACCGACTGGCGGGCCAGCGCGCGCTGGTCGGTCTCCTCGGAATAGAAGCGCGCCATGTCGCGCCCGGTGGCCTTGGCCTCGTACATGGCGGCGTCTGCACGGCGCATCAGCTCTTCCAGCTGGGTGCCGTCGTCGGGGTACACGGCGATGCCCACGCTGCACGAGACGTTGAGCTCGTGCCCGTCGACCGGGTGGGCGTGGCGGATCAGCGGGATCAGCCGGCGCTCCACGGTCTGGCGCACCTCGTCCTTGCTGGCCACGCCGCGCATGATGATCACGAACTCGTCGCCGCCGAGCCGGCTCACGGTGTCGTGCCCGCGCACCGATTCCTTGAGCCGCTCGGCCACCGAGCGCAGCAGGCCGTCGCCGATGTGGTGACCCAGGGTGTCGTTGATGATCTTGAAGCGGTCGAGGTCGATGAACAGCACCGCCACCTGCTCGCCGTGCAGGGTCGCATCCGCCAGGGCATCCTGCAGGCGCTGCACACACAGGGAGCGGTTGGGCAGGTCGGTCAGGACGTCGTGGTGAGCCAGGTACTGGATACGCTCCTCGTTGGCCTTGCGGTCGGTGATGTCGATGCAGATGCCGATGTAGTTGCCAATGCCACCGGCCTTGCTGCCGTCGCGCACGGCCGAGACCATCAGCCAGGCCGGGTAGGTGTCGCCCGAGCGGCGGCGAAAACGCACCTCGCCCTGCCAGGCGTCCTTGTCCTGCAGCACACGCGCGATCACGTTGCCCAGCGGCACGCCGGCGTTTTCCTCCAGCAGGAAGCCCAGGTCCTCGCCGATCACCTCGTAGAAGTCGTAGGAGGTGCTGCGGCAGAAAGCCTTGTTGACGCTGAGGATGTGGCGCTCGGCGTCCATGATGATGATGCCCTCGGACGAGGCCTCGAACACCTTGGCCCACAGCTCCAGCCGCTGCTCCATCACCTTGAGCACGTTGATGGGGGTGAAGGCGGTGAGCACGGCGTCGCGCCCCTGGTACTGCAGTCGCCGGGCCGACAGCACCGCCCACGAGGGCTCGACGCCACCCTTCCAGCGGACCTCGAATTCGTCGACCACGCCGTTGTCGGCCAAGCGCTGGAAGAAGCGCGCACGCACGCCGGGCTCCAGCCCCATGCGCCAGGGGTCGCTGGTGCGGCCATTGAGCCAGGGGCTGGCGGGTGCGTTGGCGTGCAGCACCTCGTGTTCGGGCACCGAAGTCACCACCATAGGAATGGGAAAGGCCTCGACCAGCTCGCGCTGGGCGGCGGCGGCGCGCGCGCTGGCGGCCAGCTCCTGCTGCAGCACCCGTTCGCGGTCGAGCTGGGCCAGCATGTCGTTGAAGGCGGTGACCAGGCGACCGATCTCGTCGCCGCTGTTCCAGACGGCGCGCCGGGTGTGGTCGCCGCTGCGGCGCACGTCGTCGGCCACGCTGGCCAAATGGCCCAGCGGCTTGGCGATCTGCCGCGCCACCAGGTAGACCAGGCTGAGGATGCAGACCAGCAGCAGCAGGGCGGTGCCCAGGTGCAGCCACATGCGGGCGTACAGGCCGGCCACCCGCTTGTCCAGCAGGGCATCCAGGGCGGTGATGCCGACCGACCAGGTCTGCCTCAGCTCTTCCAGCAGCAGCTGGTACTCGGTCATCAGTGCCGCCCGGTCACGGGCCAGCGTGCCTTCGGTGGCCATGGCCTGCGCCAGCGCCTGGAACCGCTCGGCGGTGTCGCGCAACGTCTTGCGCGACGGGCCCAGCGCCTGCTGCAGCTCTGGCCGCCCGGCCGCGAACGCCTGGCCGAAGTCGGCCTCGACACCCCGCACCACGGCCTCCAGCCGCCCCGCCAGCGTCAGCAACTCGGCCCCGCGCGCCGGACCCAGCGGCAGGTAGCCGGCCGCTTGCAGCTCGACAAAGCGGCGGGTGTCGTAGACCACCTGCAGCAGCTCGGGAAAACGCAGCACCACCAGCGACATCACGTAGTAGCTGTCGAGGTCGGGGTCCAGGATGAGGTTGGACTGGTTGCCCACGGTGGTCAGCAGTTCGCGGCCCTGGCGCAGCACGCGGTCGCGCGCGGCGGCATCGGGCAGACCCGCGGTCGCCAGGGTGTCCAGCGTCTGGGCCAGCGCCGCGCCTTGCTCCCCGGTCCGCAGGGTGTCGTCGTGCGCCTGTCTCACCCGGGCCAGCGCCGCCAGGTGGGCCGGCGACAGCACCGGCTCGCGGCCCTGCTGCAGGAACACGGCCATCATGGCCTCGCTCACGGCCACGGTGTAGGCCGTGCCCACGGATTCCTTGTCGGTGAAATCGATGGCCAGGAATTTCTCGTGGATCAGGATCCCCGACACATAGATGACCGCGCTCAGGTCCAGCAGATAGATGAGCATGAGCTTGCGGCCCACGCTGAGCCGACCCAGCCAACCAGAAATCCGTTGAACGATCGCCATGCTGCTTGCCTTGTGTGACGCGCGCACCGTTTTGGCCGCGCATTGTCAAATAAAGCAAGTACCGCGCCAGCACGCACCATGCTGGGGCAAAAAACACCTTCAGGATGTCTTTTTTGGGTTTCCACCAGGGGGAAACCCGAATCTCAGCCCTTCTTGGCCAGCCCCAGGCGTTCGATAGTGGCCTTTTCCGCGGCGTAGGTGCGCGCGGCATAGGCGCCGTAGTCGGCGGTGTTCATGTAGATCACCGGCTGGTAGAACTTGTCCAGGGCGGCCAGCACCTTGGGGTCTTCGAGTGTCTGCTTGAAGGCATCGTGCAGCACCTTGACCACCGCCGGGTCCATGTTCCTGGGACCGCCGATGCCAAAGGGTGACTCGGTGATGGTGTCCCAGCCGCTTTCCTTGACGGTGGGCACGTCGGGGAAGGCCTTGTTGCGTTTGCTGCCCAGCGTGGCCAGCAGGCGCAGTTTGCCGCTGAAGACGTGTGGGGCGAACTCGGTGGTGCCGCTCATCACACGGATGTGCCCGCCCAGGATGGCCTGCATGATCTCGGCCGAGCCCTTGTAGGCGATCGGATTGAGCTGGATGCCGGCCTTCTCGCTGAACTCCTCGATCGCCAGGTGGGGCGTGGTGCCGGTGCCAGTGTGGCCGTATTCGAGCTTGCCGGGGTTGGCCTTGGCGTAGGCCACCATGTCCTTGAGGGTCTTGAAGGGCGCGTCGGCGGTGCAGGCGATGCCGAAGGTGTAGCCGGTCAGGCAGGCGATGTGGGTGATGTCCTTGACCGGGTCGAAGGCCATCTGCTGCATGTGGGGCAGGCGGTAGATGCCCAGGGGCAGCTGGGTCAGCAGGTAGCCGTCGGGCTTGGCGTTGACCATGGCGGTGGCGCCCAAGGTGCCACCGGCGCCGGGCTTGTTGTCCACGATCACCGGCACGCCCAGGGCGCGCGAGGCGCTTTCGGCGAAGGAGCGCATCACGGCATCGCTGCTGCCCCCGGCCGGCCAGGGCGCGATCAGGGTGATGGCCCGCGAGGGAAATTTGTCCTGTGCCAGGGCCGGCAAGGCCACCGCGGCGGCGGCACCGGCGGCCAGGCCCAGCGCGTGGCGGCGGTTGAGGGAAGGGGTGGTCATGGGGCGGTCTCCAGCATGGGATGAAAGTCGCCCGACGTTAAGGCGAATGGGCATCGCCTGAACAGCGGACTCACCCTAGGAGGCAGGCCCGGGGGGGGGGGGGGGGGGGGGGGGGGGGGGGGGCCCCCGGGGTTAGGGGGGGGGGCGGGGGGCGCGCGG